>PWMU01000005.1 GCA_003558065.1 Opitutia bacterium
CCACCGATACCGGGCTCCGGGATCGCCTCGAAGCAATGATCGTTCTCATGGCCGAACACCTCCTGGACCAGGGATGGGCGGCGGGGAGCAACCAGGGATGCCTGTTTCTTTACGGGTATCAGAGTCGCGAATACATGCGCGCGATCTACCTGGCGCGGGACATTTTCAACGAGGCGGGAATCCTCGGGGAAATGGGCGAAGCGGCCCGCTGGTACGGGCAGGCGGGGAGCCTGCTGGACGATGACGTCGCCCCCAACATGGATTTTTTCAACACCCTCGCCCAGGGCCAGTTGCTCGCGATCCTGATGGAGCCAGACGAGCGGATCCAGGTGGCGTGGCTCCGAACCTACGCCGAATCGATGGGCCGGCGCATCTCCGATTTCCGTCCCGGCGACGCCAACGGCTTCAAACCCGACGGCACGACCTTTCACCACAACGGCCACTACCCGGCCTACGGCATCGGCGCCATCAGCACCCTGAGTCACCTCTTTGACACGCTGCGCGACGGCCCCTTCGAATACGGTGAACCGGCCCGTATGGCATTCCGCAACGTCCTGCTGGCGGCCCGCGCCTACTCCCATCCGCTCGACTGGCCCATCGGGATCAGCGGGCGGCATCCCTTCAGCGGAAGCATCGGCGCGGCGCGCGCCGGCTTCGGCGCGCTCTCGCAGTATCCGGATCCGGATACGGGTCATCCGCCCGACCGGAAGATCGCGGCCGCCTACCTCCGTCTCTGGGGCCACCCGGGCGGCGACCTGGGCGACCTGTTCGACGGCGCCGGAATCGAGGCCGAGGACGCAACCGGATTCCACACCTTCCCCTTTGCCCATCACGCCGTGTACCGGTCCGCTGACTGGATGGTCAGCTTCAAAGGCTACAGCCGGTACGTCTGGTCCTCCGAGATCTACGCCGCGGACAACCGGTACGGAAGGTACCAAAGCAACGGCACGGCCGAGATCCTGTTTCCACCGAACCGGGGAGCCAGCGGTTTCCGCGAAGCCGGCTGGGACTGGAACCGGCTGCCCGGGACCACCGGCGTCCACCTCCCCCTGGACGAACTGGAGAGCCCGCGCGCGGGCACCCTGATGCTGCGATCGCGGGAAACCTTTGCCGGCGCGGTTACGGCGGGGGATGCCGGAGCGTTCGGCATGATTCTCAACGAAGCCTTTTTCGACCACACCTTAAAAGCCCGCAAATCCTATTTCGCCGCCGACGGCAGGGTCATCGCCCTCGGCACGGGTGTTGCCTCCGATCACGCCGACGCGCCGGTCGAAACCACCCTCTTCCAGGTCGCGCTCGACGAGGACCGGGCGCCCCTGACGTTCATGCCGCCGGGATCGCCGGTTTCGACCTTTCCGTGGAGCTGGAACACCACCCCGGAGTCTCCCTTCTGGGTGATCGATCCGGTCGGCAACGGCTTCTGGCTGCCGCCCGGGCACCGGCTGGGTTTCCGCCGAGCGACGCAGCATTCGCGTCACAACAAAACCCGGGAAGCCACCACCGGCGATTTCGCCAGCGGCTGGATCGACCACGGTGTAGCGCCGGATGCGCACCGCTATCAATACGTCATTCTGCCGCAGACCACCACCACCCGGATGAGCGAGTTCCATGAACAAATGGCTTCGGCGGCGCCGCCCTACGAGGTTCTGCGACAGGAGGACGGTCTTCACGCCGTCCGTATCGCCGCGCCCAACCGGTATGGGTTTGCCGCCTTTGAGCCCGGGACATGGGACGATCTTCCCCACCTCCTCGGAACCGACCGTCCCTGCCTGGTCTGGATTGAGGAAAACGACGCCGGAATCGTCCTTTCCGTGGCCAACCCGGACCTGAATCCGGGCCAAACCGGGAATCTCGTCAGCCCGACCGAGCTGGTCCTGCGGGGCCATTGGGATCCCGTCGACGCCGGAGGAACACCGGTCTGGCACGACGGCGGCAACACGCGCCTCGCGGTCCCGGCCCGGGAGGGCGCAAGCATCCGCATTCAACTCGCCCCCGCCCCGGACCCGTCTCCCTGGCTCCGGGAAGCCCCGGAGACCGACGTCGCGCCGGTTGACCGGTTTCGCATCGCCGAACAGGGCGGACCCTTCCTGCGGTGGGATCCGTCCCCCGGCGCTTCGTACGGCTACATCGTCGAGCGGATGATTCCGCCCGACGGAGACTTTGTCCCCGTCGCCTTTCTCCACCAGGACGCCGGCGGGTTCTTCGATTCGTCGTTCCCCCCGGGCAATCTGGCGTATTACCGGGTGCGGGAATGGACGGAATCCGGTCCGGGCCCGGCCACGCGATCCGTGCTCGTGTTCGATACCGGATCCGGACGCCTCGCCCACGATTTCCGCGAGCTCGGTCATATCGACGAGCTCCGCGCCGACGGCTGGACCTCTTCCGGGGTCGAGTCCGACGACGATTGGTACCTCACGCCGCAGGGTATGTTCCTGATCGACAACTCGCCCACCCTGCCGGCGAGGGTGACCGTCCCGCTCGAACCCCGGGACGCCGGTCGCGTACAGGCCCGGATGGGCGTCGCGCGGATGGCGAATTTCCACGCCGGAATCGAACTCCTGGCGGGGAACGACTCCCTCGCCGCGATCCAGATGACCACCCGCACCGACGGTTTCCTGCGTGGTGAAAACGATGTCGACTTCAGCGACGAACGCTGGGATATCGAACACGGCACACTGCGCGACGTCACGCTCGAATGGCGCGTCCTCCCGGACGGCGCCACGGAATGGACGCTCCGGTACCACGGGACCACCGAATCGGCCGACGCCGTCAACCGGTGGGAAATCCCGGAATCGACGGGGGCGCGTCCCGATCGGCTCCGTCTCTCCTCGGGCTTCGGGTCCGCCGTCAATCGCGGCGCCGTTTTCGAATCCCTCGAGGTCATCAAGACCACACCATCCCGCATTTCCGAATTCTACGGGGCCTGGGCGGATACGTTTCTCGGCGATGCCGGGGCGCCTCCCGGCGACGACACTTCGGGCAACGGTCTGCCCAACCTCTGGGAGTTCCTGCTGGCCCGGAATCCGCTCGACCCGCACCGCCCCGCATACCGGCCCCCGGAAGCCCGTTTCCTCGAACACCCCGGCGGCCTGCGTCCATCCTGGGTGGTGCCCCATCCCGAGGAAACCGCGTTCCGGCTGGAGACAACCGCCCGGCTGGAGGATCCCTGGCAAATCCTCCCTCACGAAGAGGAAGCCGGCGACATCCCGGGATGGTCCCGGATTACCGGACCGGCAATCGATACCGGAACCCCCGCGTCCTTTTACCGGCTCGTGCTCGAGGCCGACGTTCACTGACAAAACCCCGGCAACCCCATGTTAGGATTATCATGGCAATTTGGTGGCAAGTCGGTGGTTTTCGGCGATATTCCAACAACCAGAGCACCTTCAGTTAAACCTCTGCTTTTTCCGACGCCCATGCAAAAATTTCCCTCACCGCCTCACCGCTACCGCACCGGATTCACCCTGATCGAGTTGCTCACGGTAATCGCCATCATCGGGATTCTGGCGGCGATCCTGATTCCGGTGGTCGGGACGGTCCGGGAAAGCGCGCGCACCTCTAAGTGCGTTGCCAATCTGCGCAGTACGAGCACCGCGATGATCTCGCACATCATGGAAAACGACGGAATCCTTCGCTCCTTTACCGGCGGCAGCACCACCCGGTTTCTCTGGACCCGTGTGCTCCGGGACGAGGGGTATTTCCGCGTAGAGGACGAGTCGATCTTTTGTCCCTCCTGGGACTCCGGGCGGGATCTGCACGACTGGGACACCTACGGGCTGAACCTGTTTGATCCGCGCGCGACGCGGGCCTCGGAAAGGGGGACGAACTTCCTGCGGATGAATTTCAACAATCCGGATATCACGCCGTCCCGCTACATTCTGTTTGCCGACAGCCTCAATTCGAACGACCGGCAGATTTTCCGGTTGTGGTCGGACCAGGCCACCGGAACCGGGAGCATCCATCTCCGTCACAACGACCGGGCCAACGTGGCCTTTCTCGACGGGCACGTGGCTTCACACGGCGCCGACACCCTGGGAAAACTCGAACCCACCCTGCGGAGCGGATTCGACCGCAACGGCGACACGGTTGAATTTCCCCGCGACTGACCCCCGCGGAATCGCCGGGAGCTTGCGCCGATTGCGCCGGATTTTTCAGCTTTCCGTCCCGCTCCCGCCGACGGGCAGGGTGAAGCACACCGCGGTACCCTTCCCGGGGGTGCTTTCGGCCCAGACGGTGCCGCCGTGGAGCTGAACAATCCGTTTGACGATGCTGAGCCCGAGACCGGTGCCGCCTTTTTCCCGGGAACGCCCTTTGTCGGCACGCTAGAAGCGCTCGAAGATGTACGGCAGGTCCCGCGCCGGAATCCCGATGCCGTCGTCCTTCATCCACACCCGTACCCGGCCCGCCACGGCCCGCGCGCCGATTTCGATCAGCGGATCGTGCGAGGCATATTTGAGCGCGTTGTCGATCAGGTTTTCAAAAACCTGTGTGATCCGGGTAACATCGACGCGGACCGGCAATCCGCCCGGCTCCAGGTTCAATTCGAAACGAACCGCCGGGGCCACCCCGGCGTCCCGGTAGCTGGCGAGGATTTCCCGTAGCAGGGTTCCCAACGCAACCGGTTCATGATCGAGTTGCTCCCGGCGACCCTCCAGCCGCGAAAGGGTGAGGAGGTCCTCCACCAGCGCATTCAAGCGCTCCGTGTGTTTCTGCGTATTCCTCGGTTTCTGCGTCTGCTCGGGCTTTTTGACCGCGGAGTACACGGAGAGTTAACCGGGTCCACCACCCGGTATCCGACGCCGCGCACGGTCTTGATCGCGTTGGCTTCGGCGCCGAGCTTCTCGCGAATACGCCGGATGTGGGTATCGACGGTGCGAGTCTCCATTTCCTCGTCGTAGTTCCACACGCTGGCCAGCAGTTGTTCCCGGCTCTGCACCCGGCCTTTTCGCTCCACCAGCAGCCCGAGAAGGCGGAACTCGGTCGCGGTCAGTTCGACCGGTTTCCCCGCCACCGTCACTTCATGAACATCGGCGTCGACCACGATAGCCCCGGCCTCCCACCGGCGCGTGGAAGCCCCCGGAACCTTCCCCTGGCGGCGCAGAAACCCCTGACAGCTCACGCGGACTGAACGGCTTGCAGACGTAATCGTCGGCGCCCGCCTCCAGTCCCGCCACCCGGTCGCCTTCCTCGGCCCTCGCGGTCAGGAAAATGACCGGCACGTCCCGGAGCCCGAGGGCGGCCCGAAAAAGCCGGCAGATCTGCACCCCGCCGAGGTCCGGCATCATCACATCGAACGTCCGCTTCGTCGTCCTCGACGAGCACCTTGAACTCACGGTTCATCTTCATTCCTGGTCAGTGTCGGTCACCTAACCGTGACCGCCCCCACTTTACCACAACCGGCGGCGGTACCGTGTTACAATCCGGTGAATTCGACAATCCGTAGCAACCGAATTCCCTTCGAGCCGCCCTCAGGCGGCCCGCCGGCCGGTCAACGGACCACCTTGTTGAGCGGGTATTCGATGATGCCCTCCGCCCCGTTTTCCTTTAACCGGGGGATGATCGTGCGCACCACCGTTTCGTCCACGATGGTTTCCACCGCCACCCAGCCGTCCGAGCTGAGCGGCGAAACCGTGGGATTGCGCAGCGACGGGAGCTCGGAGAGGATGGTTTCCAGCCGGTCCCTGGGAGCATTGAGCTTGAGTCCCACCTTGGACTCCGCCTCGAGCGCCGCCTTCAAGAGGAGGGCCATACTTTCAATCTTCTTACGCTTCCCGGGATTCTCCCAGCTTTCCTTGTTGGCAATGAATTTGGTGTTCGTTTCCAGCAGTGTCTCCACCACCCGCAGTTTATTGGCGCGCAGCGAACTGCCGGTCTCGGTCAAATCGACGATCGCGTCCACCAGGTCCGGGACCTTGACCTCTGTGGCGCCCCAGGAGAATTCCACCTCCGCCTCCACGCCGTGCTCGCGCAGGAAATTGCGCGTCAGGTTCACGACCTCGGTCGCGATGCGCTTTCCCTGGAGATCCTTGACCGACTTGACCGGCGAGGCTTCGGGCACCGCCAGCACCCAGTAGGCCGGCCGCAGCGAGGCCCGGTTGTAGAGGAGGTCGCACACCTCGACCACATCGGATTCGTTCTCCAGAACCCAGTCACGGCCGGTGATCCCGCAATCAAAGTACCCGTGTTCGACGTAACGGCTGATTTCCTGGCCGCGGACGAACCGTCCGTCGAGCTCATCGTCGTCGATCGAAGGCTTGTAGGAGCGCGACCCGCGGCTGATACGAAATCCCGCCTTGCCGAAAAGCCGCAGAGTGGATTCTTCCAGGCTTCCCTTGGGAAGACCCAGCATGAGTAATGCCGATTTGCTATTGGACACGTTTTTAGACAGAGCCCGAACCCCCCGGCGTTCAAGTTTATTTTTTTTTGACATTATCGAAGGATTTCCGTAATCAACACGTAAACGCCTCTTGGTTGAGGCTTCCTTTCGGAAACCCGCTGAAGAACACAAAAAACGCGCACACTCAAACTTCCTCCTTTAGAATTCCCATCCCACCACATTACTCCGTGCCATGAGCCGTGAAGCCAAGCCATTAATTGTCGTTGTCGAGGACGAAACCGAACTTGCCAACCTGATCTCCCTCAACCTTGAGGAGGCCGGGATGATGACCATGACCTACAATGACGCTGCGGCAGCGACGCGTTTTTTGAAAAAGAACTTCGCCAACCTCCTGTTGCTCGACCTCGGTCTCCCCGACCAGGACGGCTTCGCGTTGATGGAGAGCTTGAAGAAAACCAACATCGAAGTTCCAACGATCTTCGTTACCGGCAACCATTCCGAGCTGAACATCGTGAAGGGCCTGGAACTCGGAGGGGACGACTACATCACGAAACCTTTCAGCTTCCCGGAATTGATCGCTCGCGTTCAAGCGGTCCTGCGCAGGACCGAGACCCTCAAGGACCACAAGGTCACGAAGAATGCGAGTCTGGCCGAAGAACCGTTTGATTTCTGCGGAGCCAGGGTCAACCCGCAACGCCTCGAGATCCAATATCCAGACGGCGAGACCAAGGGCATCGGCCGCAAGGAGCTGGGCATCCTGCAATACCTTTACTCCAACCCCGGCATCGTCCTGTCGAGGAAAAGCCTGATTCACGCCGTCTGGGGAATCCATGCCGATGTGCGCAGCCGTTCACTCGACCAGTACATCGTCAAGATCCGGGATTCCCTCTCCAAGGGCAACGCCGATCTCTCACCCTTCCGCACCATTCACGGCGTCGGGTACATTTACGATCCCGACAATCAAAGCGACGCAGGAAAGGAAGAGAAAACAGGTCCGGCAACGGCGCAGCGCAAAAACTGATTCCCGCCCCAGCGACCGCGGTGTCAGCGTAGGAAAACGATATACCCGCTGGGCGATCCTTGGCGGGAACCGGGTTCATCTGCTCCGCGGCTTAACAACCCCGCGATCGTTTGCGTACGAGACCGGCGACGGCGGTCTTTTCCGTTTCGTACCCTGTATTACCCTTGAGTGCTTAAAAAAACCAGCCAGAGGTGATATCGACCACTGGCCCTGGCCAAACGTTTCACATTTTTCCAAAAGGATGAGCCGCGTCAGGAACCGATTTTTTCAGGAATGAGCCCGGAAAATCATTCGAACACTTGCCCGCCGCCAGGACATCCGACTGTTTTACCGGCATCCACTATGAATATTTCCACCCTGTCTTTCTCCATCAAGCCCCTGTCGGCAGTTGTCGCCCTTGCCGTGACGGCACTTGTTGGCCTGCCGCGATCCCTTTCCGCCGAAGACCTTTTCGTCATCGGGACCGACACCGGCGTACAAGGCGGCGGCTCGAGCCTTCCCTACCTGGTCGAGGATTTCCTCCTTGCCCGGGGACAGTTCTCGGGGCTCGAAAACGAGCCGGAATATGACGCCGAACTCCGTTACGCCGGCGTCGCGAACGCGATCGAGATGGAGGTCAACGCACTCGGCACAAATGTCACTCTGCGCATTCCGTCCACAGGATTCGAACGGAATTTCTCAGGACTTGACCGCGAGGATGTCGAACAGCAGATCGAAGACTTCATCCAGGACGAAGGCGCACGGGAATGGGGCAAGTTCCAGAGTGAAATGGCGAAGCGTTCACTGGTTGCCGTGACCGACGGCAACCCCAACAGCACGACCGCGCGCGCGGCCGACGGCACCTTCCAGGAGTTCGGGCGCCGGCCGGCAAGCACGCGGGCGAGTCGACGTTCCGCTGCCTCGGGCGGGGGCCGGTTCGGGTTCTCTTTCTTTCCCGGTTACTCCCGGTTCGAGGCGGGCGAGTTTGACGGCGAAGCTTATTCCCTTCACTTCGCCCTGAGGGCGAGGCTCACGGACCGGGTGGGAATCGCTCTCGTCACACCCGCCGCCTACGTCCGGCTGGAAGGCGCCGAAGTTTATCATCTTGGCGCCACAGCTGGGATTCCCCTCATCCTGATCCCGGACCGCGGCGGAAGCCGGTGGTTCTGGCAAGTTACGCCGTCCGGCGGATTGATGGGATCGGGTTCGATCGATTTTGCCGGAGGCGGACTGGTCGAACACTTCGCCGGGACCAGCCTCCTGTCCTACAGTCTGGGAAACGTGGTTTTGTCCATGGGCAATCAGTACGGCACCTACCGCGGGCGCAACACCAGCTACGACGACTACGACATTCACACCCACGTGAACCAGCGCATCGTCAAACACGGACTGACACTGTCGCTCCCATTCGGCCGGAACTGGGCAATGGACCTCTACGGCGAAGACACCCACTTCCGGCGCGACGCCGCTATCGATCATTACAACGGCCTGGGGGGCAACCTCGTTTACCAATTCGGAGGCGGCCGCGGCTACTTCAGAGCCGGCCTGGTGCATGAGTTCGCCGACGATTATTCCGCCTACACGGGACAAGCCGGTTTCGGCATGCGTTTTTAGCGGTTCCGCCGCGGCCCGGGGTATAAGTTAACCTCAAAGCCGCTCGAGAAAACGGTCCAACCGCGACAACACACGCTCCCTGCCCAGGACTCGCATCAGCCCGTAAAACGACGGCCCGACGTTGATGCCGGAGAGGGCCAGACGGGTCGGATGAATATACTCACCGGTACTCGCGCCACTGCGTCCGGAAAGAGCGGTCACGGTCGCTTCCAGCGGTTCCTCGTCAAACGAGTCGAGCCCCTCCAGGGCCCGGCGCATCTCGGTCAGCCGGGCCTTCGGTTCCCCTTTTTTCAGAACCTTCGTGCTCGCCTTTTCATCGATCCGATAATCCTCGGTAAAGAAATAGGCCACGAAATCCGGCAGGTCTTCGATGGACCGCACCTTTTCCTGGCAGAGATTCATGACCTCTTCAAAGTAGCGGCGCTCTTCATCCCCCCACGCATCGACATCGATTCCCTTTTCCGTCAACGCCCTTTCCCCGACGAGGGAGTCCCAGGCGGCCTTCACAAACCGCTCCGCAGGCATATCACGCAGGTAGGCCGCGTTGAGAAACGAGAGTTTCTTTTCGTCGAAACGGGCATTGTTGCTGTTGATGGCCGGGAGATCGAACAGCCGGATGATTTCGTCGATCTCCATTTTCTCCCGGTCGTCCTTGGGCGACCACCCAAGGAGGCACAGGTAGTTGCGGACGGCTTCCGGAACAAAGCGCCTGCGCTGATACTCCTCAACCAGCGACCCCTCATCGCGTTTGCTCATCTTCCCCGGTCCATTGCTCTTGAGAATCAGAGGAATATGCGCGAACACCGGCGGCTTCACTCCGAACGCTTTGAAAAGCTCGCAATGCTTGCTGGTATTCGACAGGTGATCCTCGCCGCGGATGACGTGGGTGATCCCCATCGTCAAATCGTCCACGACATTCACAAAATGAAACACAGGTTCGCCGTTGCGGCGGAACAGGACAAAATCCTGCTCCTCGGCCCGCTCCACCCGCCCGCGGATCTGATCGTCGATCACCTGGGGGGCCGCCTTCACCTTCTCCACGTCACACTTCCTGTAATTGTCGTAGGCGGTGTAGCGCTCCCCTTCCAGCCGGAAATACATAGCGCCGTCCTTCTCGTAAACGCGGTCCGCCGCCTTGAGTCGGTCCAGGTGTTCCTGGTAGATGGCCGAGCGCTGACTCTGGAAATACGGCCCGCAAGGCCCGCCGACCTCCGGCCCCTCGTCCCAATCCATCCCCAGCCAGCGCATCCCCTCCAGAATCACCTTCAGTGCCTCATCGGTATTGCGCTCCCGGTCGGTGTCCTCGATTCGCAAGATAA
>PWMU01000004.1 GCA_003558065.1 Opitutia bacterium
TAGCAGGTCTCGGGGCAGCGGGCGCTCCGGGTGAACTGTTTTCGGGATTTCGTTACCTCGCACCGGTCAAGGTCAGCAATCCCCTCGAGTACTATCCGGACCGCGACTGGGAGCGGATTTACCGCGACATTTTCCGTACGGATCGATCGTTCGTGTTCATGTGCGCTCCCAACGACACGCACAACTGTCTCTTGCGAGCCAAGGTCAAAAACAACGTCGTCGTGCGCATCGAACCCACCTTCGGCTACGGCAAGGCCGCCGACCTCTCGGGCAATCGGGCTTCGCCTCGTTGGGATCCGCGCTGTTGCCAAAAGGGACTGGCCCTGGCGAGACGGCTTTACGGCGATCGCCGGGTAAAGGGGGCTTTCATCCGCAAGGGTTTCAAGGAATGGGTGGACCGGGATTTTCCGCGTGATCCCGACACCGGAGCGCCGCCGGCGGAGTTTTTTGACAATCGCGGCTGGGATGGTTGGGAACGCGTCTCTTACGAAGAGGCCAACCGGTATCACGCGCGGGCCCTTGTCAATATCGCCGAAACCTACTCCGGGGAACAGGGCGAGCGCTACCTGCTGGCCCAGGGCTACGATCCCATAATGGTCGAAGCCGCCGAACGGGCCGGCACCCGCACCATGAAATACCGAGGAGGGATGGCCTACCTGGGGGCGGTCCGGCTGTTCGGGACGTTTCGTATGGGAAACGCCATGGCGCTTCTGGACGAGCACGTTAGAGGCGTCGGTCCCGAGGAGGCGAAGGGGGCGGGTGCCTGGGATTCCTATTCGTTTCATACCGACCTCCCTCCGGGGCACCCGATGGTCTGCGGAGAGCAGACCAACGACTTCGAGCTTTTCGATACCGAGAACGCGGGCTTGGTCATCGCGTGGGGAATGAACTGGATCACCACCAAGATGCCCGACAGTCACTGGCTGACCGAAGCGCGTCTGAAAGGAGCCAAGACCGCGGCGGTCACTGTCGAGTATTCCGCCACGGCTTCGAAGGTCGATGACGTCGTGGTCATCCGGCCCGGGACCGATCCGGCTTTCGCCCTCGGGCTGGCGCAACAGATCCTGTCCGAGCAGCGCCACGATCCGGCTTTTGTCGAACGCCACACCGACCTGCCTTCGCTGGTCCGTATGGACACGCTGGAACGGCTCAAGGCCTCCGATGTGTTTCCGGATTACAGCGAATCCGAGCTTTCCAACTGGACGCAGGTTCTCGAAGAAGGACAAACGCCTCCGCCGGCCCCGGCCCAGGACCGTACGTACGTTCCGCACGGGCTGCGGGGGGCGGTCGCCGACTTCGTTTTCTGGGACGAGGAGGCAGGTGAACCGGTGGCGGTCAGCCGGGATCAGCTCGGGAAGCATTTCGAAGCGCGCGGCATTCGCCCGGCCCTTACCGGAAGCTTTGCGGTGCGGACCGTGAACGGCGAGGAAATCGAGGTCCGGCCGGTATTGGATCTGGTGCGCCGCTACCTGGACGAAAACATGACCCCCGGGCAGGTCAGCCGGATCACCTGGGCGCCCGAGGAAGCCGTCACAAGGCTCGCCCGCGATATTGCCGAAAACAGCGGGCGCACGCTCATCGCCTGCGGCATGGGTCCGAACCAGTTCTGGAACAACGACAACAAGGACCGGGCCATCTGGCTGGTGCTCGCGCTTACCGGCAGTCTTGGAAAGCACGGGGGAACATCGGCAGTTACGCGGGCAACTACAAAGCGACCCTCTTTTCCGGCGTCGGCCGCTTTTCCGTTGAAGATCCCTTCAATATCCAACTCGATCCGGACGGCGAGGTCGCCACGCGCTCCTATCTCCGGTACGAATCGCTTCACTATTGGGCGAACGACGAACGCATCCTTAAGGCCGGCGACAAAGTCATTACGCGGGGAGACCATGTGCCCACGCCCACCAAGGCTATTTGGCAGACCAATTCCAATTCGAGCCTGGGCAATCAGAAGGGGCACTACGATGTGGTAAACAACACGCTGCCGCGCTGCGAACTGGTCGTGTACAACGACTGGTGGTGGACGGGATCATGCGAGTACAGCGACATCGTTTACGGGGTGGATTCCTGGATGGAGTTCAAACAGCCGGACATGACCTCGTCGAACACCAATCCGTTCCTCCAGATCTACCCGGCGACGCCGATCCGGCGCGCATTCAACACCGTACCCGACAACGAGACGTACCTCGGAGTCTCGAAGGAGCTCGCGAAGATCACGGGCGACCGGCGCTTTGAAGATCTCTGGAAGTTCATCGAAGAACGCAAAATCGACGTCTATCTCCAGAGAATCATCGACCACTCGGCAACGCTCAAGGGCTACCGCTTCCACTATCTGGAGCAGTTGGCGCGAGAAGGCATCCCCGCCTTGCTCAACACGCGAACCTATCCGCGGGTCAACGGATACGAGCAGGTTCACGAATCCAAGCCTTGGGCGACGCGTACGGGCAGGCTGGAATTTTACCGGCCCGAACCGGAATTTATCGAAGCCGGCGAAAACCTGCCGGTGCACCGGGAGCCCTCGGATTCCACTTTTCACGATCCCTGCGTCATCGTGGCCGCCCCGCACCCGGCGCTTCGGCCGAGGCAGCCCGGCGACTGGGGCTTCGACCCGGAGGACCGGGCGCAGCACCCGCGGCAGATGCGCAACATCATGCTGAGTGTGGACGAACTGCTGCAAAGCCGTCACTACATACTCGACCAGGGTTACGACCACATTTTCCATACGCCGAAATTCCGTCATGGCTCGCACACCACCCCGATCGACACCGATTACATGATGGTGCTCTTCGGCCCGTTCGGCGACATGTACCGGCGCGACAAGCGGATGCCGGGAACCGGCGAATTGTACGTGGACATGCATCCGGAAGACGCGCGGGTGCTTGAGATCAACGACGGCGACTACATCTGGATCGACGGGGATCCCGCCTACCTGCCCTTCCGCGGGTGGAACGACCCGGAGAAGGCCGATGCGTACAAGGTCGCGCGCCTGATGGCCCGCGCCCGCTACTATCCGGGCACGCCGCGCGGCGTGACCCGCATGTGGTTCAACGGTTACATGGCCACTCCGGGCTCTGTCAAAGGACACGAGACACGCGAGGACGGAATAGCGAAAAACCCGGAGACCAACTACCAGGCGATGTTCCGTTACGGCGGACACCAGAGCCTGACGCGCACCTGGCTCAAGCCGACCCACCAAACCGCGACACTGGTGTACCGGCGACTCTTCACCCACGTTCTCGGCCAGGGCTTCGCGGCCGACGTCCATTGCGTGACGGGCGCACCGAGAGAGGCGATGGCGAAGTTCGAAAAAGCCGAACACGGAGGCATCGGAGGCGTGGGCCTGTGGCGACCGGTCGAATTGGGCCTTCGCCCGACAACCGAAAGCGAGGCCATGAAACGCTACCTTGCCGGGGAATTCGTGAACGTCTAAACCACAACGAGGAAACCAGTCATGCCCAAGGTTTACAACTGGCAGATCGGACGGGAGATGGAGTTCCCGTACGAGGGAGTGCGCCCGAAACGGCAGTTTGCGATGGTGATGGACACCAACAAGTGCATCGCCTGCCAGACGTGCACGGTTGCGTGCAAAACGACCTGGACGCCGGGGCGCGGGCAGGAATACATGTTCTGGAACAATGTGGAGACGAAGCCCTATGGCGGGTATCCGTTGGGCTGGGACGTGAGGATTCTTGAGAAACTCGGCGTTCGCGATATGACCGGACCCGTTTACGAAGGTAAGACGATCTTCGAGGCGGCGCCCGACGGGGAGATCGCTCTCGGGTATATTCCCGAGGACGAGGACTGGGCTTTCCCCAACGTTGGAGAAGACGAGTGCACCGGCTCGATGGAACAGGGGGCCTTGTACACAATGCCGCACATGCAGTGGATGTTTTATCTTCCGCGCATCTGCAACCACTGCACCTACGCATCCTGTCTGGGTTCCTGCCCGAGGCAGTCCATTTACAAGCGTCCCGAAGACGGAATCGTCCTGCTCGATCAGCACCGCTGCCGAGGCTACCGGGAGTGTGTCAAGGGATGTCCGTTCAAAAAGACGCATTTCAATCCGATTACCCGCGTATCCGAAAAATGCATCGGCTGCTACCCTGCGATCGAGAACGGAAGGCAGACGCAGTGCACGATCACCTGTATCGGAAAGATTCGTCTTCAGGGTTTCATCTCGAAGCCGGACGAAGCCCGCGAGGACAACCCTCTCGACTACCTGATCTTCGTCTCAAAAGTGGCGAAACCGCTTTACCCGCAGTTCGGGCTGGAAGGGAACGTGTATTACATTCCGCCGATTCACGTGCCGCCGCGATATCTCACACAGATGTTTGGATACGGAGTGGAGGAGGCGATGGAAACCTATCGGCGAGCGACCGAAGACAAGAAGTTGCTCGGGGCTCTGCTGCTGTTCGGCTCCACTCCGGAGATCATCGAACGTTACGAGGTGCAAAACGACACGGCCATCGGCTACAACAAAGACGGCGGCGAGCTGGTCCGGGTGCCGATTCGCGAGCCGATACACGTACGGGCGGCTTACGACGAACAATATGAGACGCACAGGACGAACATTACCTGAAGCGGAAAGGAGGCGCGAGATGAACAAGAGTTTTCACAGGCGGGCATGGGCCGGATTCGCCGTATTGCTTGTGCTGATGCCGGGCTGTCCGTCCGAGCGACCGGATCCGGCTGTCGAAAGGGAACGCGAGGGAATCGAGGCGGTCCGGATCGAAGGAACGGGCGCCATCCTCGATCCCGGCGCCGGTTTTTGGAACGAAGCGCCGGCGTTTTCGGTCCAATTGCAACCGCAGGTGGTGGTCGATCCCCGCCTCCCGGAAGCAGCGGTGGGCGAGTTGGAAGCGCGGGCGGTCCACAACGGGGAGTGGATCGGGATGAGGCTGCGGTGGGCCGACGAGACGCGCGACGATGTGTTGCGCACCGCCGATTTCGGCGACCAGGTCGCCGTGCAGTTTCCCATTGATCCTCACGGCCCTCTGCCCAGTGCCATGATGGGACACGAGGGAGCGCCGGTGAACGTTGTCCAGTGGCGGGCCCCTTTCCAGCGTGACCTCGACGAGGGAGCGCCCGATATTTTCGATCTTTATCCGTACGCCCTGGTCGATATCTATCCCGACGAAGTGCTCGGGGTCATTGACGCACGCGCCTATACCGGGGCGCTCGGCGTGGACAACCCGATTTCGCGTCCCTACGAAAGTCCGGTTCTCGATCAGATCGCCGAAGGCTGGGGTTCGCTTACGGTAAAGCCGATACAGCTTGCCGACGGGCGGGGCGTCTGGAACGACGGCGAATGGACCGTGGTCATCACGCGTCCGCTCTTCCCGATCACGCCCAACGACCCGGATTTGCGGCCGGGCACTGCAACGAACGCGGCCTTTGCGGTTTGGGAAGGGGGGAGTGGTGAAACCGGCGCCCGGAAAAGCTGGGCCTTATGGGTTCCCTTGCGGGTGGCCGAGTGATCGGCAAACGTGTTTTGAGAGCACCTTACGATGATCTTCGCCGAAGAACACATACAGAAGCTCCTGCGTCGCGCGGCGCTGTTTCAACACCTCGCCGGTCTGGTTTCCGAGCCGGACGCCGAGTTGAAAGAAAGGGTTGTGAACGGGTTTCAACGTCTCGATCCGATCGGCGAGCCACAGGAAAACGGTTCGCAACAGGAAAACCTCTTCGTTCGGACGCGCCGGGCCTGGGAGCAGGCCGATCCGGACAAATTGAGAACCGACTACGCCCGGCTGTTTTTGCTCCGGAGTCCGCACCCTCTCAACGAGACCGCCTACGGAGAAGGCCGCCGGCTGGCGGGACGGGAGAATGAACTGGCCGACATCAACGGATTCTATCGTGCCTTCGGAGTGGAGGTCTCCAAAGAAAATCCGGACTTGCCCGACCACCTCACCACCGAGTTGGAATTCTACAGCACCCTTCTGATGAAAGTCGCCTACGCGGAATCGTTGGGCCTTTTTGAGGAAGCCGAAATTACTCTCGAAGCGAACAAGGCTTTCCTCGAAGACCACCTCGGCCGGTGGGTGGGCGCGCTTTGCCGGGAAGTGAACGAAAGGAAAGCCCCTTCGCCTTACCCGGAAAGCCTGTCGCTGATCGAGAGCGTCGTTGCGGCCGAGTGCGGATTTATGGGGGCGAAGCCGTCGCCACTGACCGAACCACTCGCCCAAACCCCACTGGACAAGGAGCCTCTCACTTGCCCGCTGGCGGGTTCCGGGAAGAAAAAATGATCGCGCCGCTCGATTTTTCGGCCGGCCGGCGACAATGGAAGGATGTCCAATGAACGAAGAGCAGGAACCGCAACCGCCGCCGCCCAAGGCCTACGTGGAATTCAAAAAACGTTTTCCCGCGGTGGTCGAAGCGTATGAAAACCTGGGAAAGGCGTGTCACTGGCAGGGGCCTCTCGATCCGAAAAGCCGGGAACTGATCAAACTCGGCATCGCGATCGGTTCCGGGATGGAAGGAGCTTCACGGGCGCATGTTCGTATAGCCCGTGAAGCAGGGGCGACGGAGGATGAAATCCGCCACGCGGCTCTTCTGGCAACGACGACGATCGGATTTCCCGCGATGATGCGCGCCATGCGGTGGATTGACAGCGAACTTGACGGAAAATAGAATGACGAAGGTGCCAACATTGAGCGACGTCAGGATTCACGCGATTTACGTGTCGCCAGGTCATAATTTCGTGGGACACCACGGGAAACCGCCCGGAGAACATCCGGTCGAGGCGGTTCCGGAAGTCGAATGTGTTGAAGGGAAGGGGCTGAGAGGCGACCGTTTTTTCGGGCACGGGGAGAACTACAAGGGGCAGATTACGTTTATAGCCCGCGAGGATATTGAAGAGGTCGCTAAAGCGCTTGGACGGGAACCGCCCGATCCCGCCTCCTTTCGCCGCAATGTCGTTACGGGCGGAGTGAATCTGCACGATTGGATCGGCCGGCGGTTCCGTATCCAGGGAATCCTGTTCGAGGGCGTAGAACACTGTCGCCCGTGCTACTGGATGGACCGGGCGGTCGGACCGGGCGCCGAAAAGGCGATGGACGGACGCGGCGGGCTTCGGGCGCGGATTTTGTCATCGGGAATCCTGAGGATAAACGAAGGGGAGGGCGCCTGATGAAAACGGCGCCGGATACTGCGGTATTGTCTGACGGAGTGCGGGACCGGCACGGCCGGACGATTTCCTATGTGCGGATATCCCTGACGGATGTCTGCAACCTGCGTTGCGTTTATTGCATGCCGGAAAAGATGACGTTCCGGAAAAAACAGGAACTACTTACTGACGAGGAGGTCCTGCGTCTCATTCGGCTTTTCGGCGGTATCGGCTTTCGTAAAGTGCGTTTCACCGGCGGAGAACCCACACTGCGTTCCAGTCTTGTGGAAATCATCCGCGCGACGAGCGAAACCGCGGGCATTGAATCCGTCGGACTGACCACCAACGGAATACTCTTGGACAATTTGGCGCGTCCGCTGCGCGAGGCCGGGCTGGACGCCGTAAACATTTCGATCGACACGCTCGACCGGGACCGCTTCCGCGAAATCACGCGCTGGGGCAACCTCGAGGACGTTTTCGCCGGAATCCGGGCCGCCACGAAGGAGGGTCTGAGAATCAAGTTGAATTGCGTGGTCTCGCGGGGATGGAATGACGAGCAGGATGTATTGGCTCTGGCCGGTTTGACAATCGACAATCCGTGGCAAGTCCGGTTCATCGAGCTCATGCCCTTTGCGAACAATGCCGGTTTCCAGGTCGGGCGCACCGTGACCGAAAGCGAACTGGTTGAAAAAATCACCGTCCGGGTCAGGCCGCTGGAAATCCAGAACAAGGGCCGCCTCGACGGCGAGGCCCGAGTCTATCGGATACCGGGAGCAGCGGGTTCCATCGGTTTTATCAGTCCTGTTTCGCGTCCCTTCTGCTCCGCTTGCAACCGCGTCCGGGTTACGGCGGACGGCATTTTGCGCCTTTGTCTGCTGCGCGACGAGGAAGCCGACTTTCGCCGTCGAATCCGGGAGGGAGAGGACGATGATTCTCTTCGCGACGCCCTTTCCCGGGCGATTTACCAGAAGCCGTCGGGCCACGACCTCAAATCGGACGCGTTCCCGAACAAGCGCGGAATGTCGGAGATCGGCGGTTGAACCATAGGTGGTATGTCTTATGAAATGACGGAACCGGTGCGGCGGATAATGTCTGAGAGATTGTCGCGATGCCAGTGATAGAAAACACGATGCACTCCGTCGAAGAAGCGGAACGGTTGATAAGCGACGCGATGCCGCACCCCGAAACCGTTCGGGTTCCCCTCGGTGCGGCAACGGGACGGGTTCTGGCGGAAGCGTTAATTGCCGCCCGGGCGTATCCCCCGTTCAACCGGGTGATGCTCGACGGGATTGCCCTGCACTCCCGCGATGAGACCGTTTTTCGCTCCCGTGGGCTGCCGATCCGTGGCATGGTGCGCGCCGGAGAAACGCCCGCTCCCCTTCCGGCGGGCAGGTGTATGGAAACGATGACAGGCGCCGCGCTTCCTGCCGGCGCGGATTGCATTGTCCCGGTGGAAGAACTGGAATGGATTGAGACGGATGGATCCCGTCGCGCCCATGGGGCCGCGGAAGCATCCGTTCTGCCGGGCCGCGCCATTCACGTCGCTGGAAGCGATTGTCGCGCCGGGGCGACGGTGGTTTCACCGGGCCGCCGGGTCGGCGCCGCTGAAGCGGGCATTGCCGCCTCTTTCGGTTACGCGGAACTGAAGGTTTTCCGCCCTTTGCGCGCCGCACTTTTCGGAACGGGCAATGAACTGGTCGAGCCGGAAAAGGACCCGGGAATTTACGGAACCCGTTGCTCGAATCTTTACGCCATTGCAGCCGGCCTTGAGGACTGCGGGGTGGCGACCCCCCCCCCGCGTCTGCTTTCGGATGACAGAAATGCCATTTCCAACGCGATCCGCAAAGCCGTTGAGGAGGAAGGCGCACGGATGGTGATTCTTTCCGGTGGCGTTTCCGCGGGAAGGTTTGATTTCGTCCCGGCGGCCCTTGGGGATGCCGGCTTTTCCATCCGGATAGCCGGGGTCCGTCAGCGGCCCGGAAAACCCATGCATTTCGCAACGCATCCCGCGGGCGCGGTTGCCTTCGGTATGCCGGGAAATCCGCTTTCCGCTCTGGCCTGCCTGGCGCGGTATGTCATTCCCGCCGTGGAGCGTGCGTTCGGAAAAACCTCCGATCCTTTTCAGGTCCTCGTTGCAAAGCCCGTCAACCAGCCGGATGGCTGGGTAAGATTTCTACCGGTGCACCGGGAAAGTTTTTCCGGAGTAAACTCGAAGAAGCCGGTTTCGGTTTCCTCGCCGGGAAACTCGGGAGATTTCGCATCGCTTGCGGACACCTGTGGATTCGTCGCCGTGGATTCCCGTCTGGCCGAGGGCGAAACGGGAATTTTTTCATGCTATCTCTTCCCCCGCATTTTTTAATCCTTTTCCTCGCATGGCCAAACACGCACCAAACAACAAACACGAACAGAAAGAGTCCGCACCGTTTTCCCACCTCGACGCGGACAACCGGCCGGGCATGGTGGACGTGTCATCAAAGAAGCTGAGCCGGCGCGAGGCGGTCGCCTCAGGTTTCGTGCCTCTCCCCGCGTCCGCCATCGTTTCGATGGGAAACGGGAAGGATCTCGATTCTCCCAAAGGCCCCGTTTTCCAGTCGGCAATATTGGCCGGAACCATGGCGGTAAAGAACACCTCCGGCATGATTCCCCTTTGTCACCCATTGCCCATCGATAAGATTTCATTCGATTTGTCTCTGGAAGAAGAGGGGGTCCGCGTCCGGTGCCGCGTTTCGGCCGAGTGGCGAACCGGTGTGGAAATGGAGGCGCTGACCGGGGTGTCTGTGGCCGCGCTCACTATCTGCGACATGTGCAAAAGCGTATCGCATGACATCGTGATCGAATCGGTGAAACTCGAAGAAAAGACAGGCGGCAAATCCGGATATCGGTCCAAAGCGAAAGGGGCCGTGGAACCGCCTCCCCTGGTCGGGCTGGTGCTGGCCGGAGGGGAAAGCCGGAGGATGGGA
>PWMU01000031.1 GCA_003558065.1 Opitutia bacterium
CCTGGAGCCCTAGGCCGAGGGAGCTTGATGAATAAAGAGTCGACGGCGACCTTTATCCAAAGGATACAGAGGCCGCATCCCCATCGGGATGCGGCCTTTTTCATTCGCCGCAGCCGAATGCGCGGCAGTTTCTCCTGCAACGTTTTCGGGCAAGCTGAAGTGAGTACGAAGGGTACTCAGGTTGTACTCCAAGTAGAGCACGCTTCCAGCCTGTTGTCTGATCCTGGAAGCCGAAGCTGCTTCGAGCCAGCGCTTTAACCGCGCGCCATTCGGTTGGAACCTCTCTTGTTCGATTCTCAGTATGCCGGAGTGTAGTGGTAAACCTGACAATAAGAGAGGTGATGCTTGGTTGCTCCGGGGTGCTTCGATCCTATGGGCTGCTCGGCATTGGCCCGATTGTTTATAGGCGTGGAGTGGCGTAAATTGGAAGGGTGAAGAACGAAGCGGTTTCGGCTGGCGGCCCGCCAAGGCACTTGGTGGCGCTTAGCGGCGTGGAACCGCTCTTGCGGGAAATGAAGTGAAAGAATATTCGAGAAGATCGAACTATGGCGCGTAAAATCAGTTTTCTCAGTTACAAGGGCGGCGTCGGAAAGACGTGTCTGGCGGTCAACCTGTCCGTTTGCCTGGCGCAGGAGGGGAAACGGGTGCTGCTGGTGGATCTGGATACGCAGTCGAACGCGAGCATCTGGCTGCTTCGGCTCAAGCGCTGGAACCGCTTGAATGAGGCCGGGCACGGCGCGCTATATTCGATTTTCAGTCCGGGTGCGGCCACTCTGCCGGACTGTGTCATACGCGACGTGGTGGAGGATTCGGAGGGAGCCAAACTGGTCCCGGGACTGGACCTGGTGCCGACCTGTTTCAACCTGGTCGACCTGGAAAGCGATTTTGAAGACGGGAATCCGGCCAGCCGGCCGTATATGATTTTCAGGGAGCAACTGCGGGAGCTGGAAAGGAATTACGATTACATCGTCTTCGACTGCCCGCCCGACACGCTGAAAGCCGCCCAGTGCGGCATCTTTTCGTGCGACGAGATTTACGTTCCGGCCAACGCGGATACCCTCAGTTTGATCGCCTTTACGCTGCTCGGGGAGAAAATCCAGAAGTTGCGGTGGGCCTCGAATGCTTACCGCACGAACGGATCCAACGGGGCCGGGGGTCCCGGCGAGATCCGGGGAGTTATTTTCAACTCGGTCGACAACGAGGCGGACGTTGAAGTTGCCGAGATGCGGGTGCGGGTTCGCTTGAACCAGTTTCGCAGTTACGGGCAGGCGTCGTCGCAGGCCAGGATCTTCAAGACCCGTATTCCCCGGACCAGCATGGTCGAACGAGCCGTGTCGGTGGGGCTTCCCGTCCCGCTCCTGAGCGTGAACGGCGATGAGGCCGGCGATGTACGGCTCAATTACCGTGATCTGGCGAGGGAACTTATGAAGGGCGAACCCGCGGTTGCCGCGGAGGAGCTTCATGAGAACGTCGCCGGTTTCTGAGGTTTCCCCGGAATACGGCCGAGACTGCGTGTTCCTTTCCGGAAGCCCGTCGCGGGGGACTGTCAAGTCCATCTTCCCGTCTCGGCGCTCAATCCTTTTCCGCGGCGCCGACCGGCTTCGGGTCGAGGAGGAATGCTATTTTAATCTAGAAACGGTGTCCAAAAGCGGTTTGTCTCGGGCAAAGGTTTATTTGAAACGCCCGGAAGATGAATTATGAAGAGACGATTGATTGCAAAGCGAACGGCCGCCGTCGTGGCGGGTGTTATGGGGATGGCCGTGTCGATTTACGCGGGATTTGACGTGGAGGACTCCGAGCAACCGTCGACGCATCCGCCGCTCGCGCCCGAAGACGGGGAAACGGTCTCGATCAACCCGCCGCCCATGGTGTGGCGGGTGGACGAGCGCGCGGCGACCTACACGCTCGAGTTTGCCAGGGACCGGGATTTTTCCCGAGATGTGATCCGCGTGGAGGGCATCGATCTTTCGTTCTACAATCATTCGGAGGTCCTGGACGAAGGAACCTGGTACTGGCGGTACACGGTTGTGACCGGTGACGGCGAACAGTCGCGTCCCGGACCGGTCCGGAGCTTCAAGGTGACTGACGCGGCCGTTTCCCTTCCGGTTCCGCCGACGCAACAGCTTCTCGCCGGCATGCCCGGTCACCCGCGGATCTTCACGACACGCGGGGAGCTGGATGCCTTTCGCGAACGGCGGAAAGGGCCGGCCAGGGAGGCGTGGGAAGGCGTCAAATGGCGTGCGGACCGGGCGCTGGAAAGTTCGCCCCCTTCTCCGCGCGACCTTGTGGCGCTTTCGGAACGTGAACCCGACGGGGAGACCCCCGGCAGCAACTCCTGGCGCGAGGGCCAGCCGAGCCGGCGCCAGGTGATCTGGCTGGTGGACGGGGAGCCGTATTGGGATGACGGGTACGATTACCGTGCGTTGAACGGCACGGCCAATAACGCGAACATCCTTTCGTTCGCCTACCTGATTTCTGGCGAAGCCGAGTACGCGGCGGCCGCCCGTGACTGGTTGCTGGCCGTCGTCGACGCGCGGCTGGATTACCACGTGGAGGACCGCGCGCAGCACGACACGGTCGTGTACGCTTACGAAAACGGGCTGAAGTACGCGGCTTTGACCTACGATCGAATCCACGACCACCTTTCGGAAGACGAACGGGCGCGGGTGCTCGATCACATCGAATACCACAGCGAGGCCGCCTACGAGTACCTTCGTGACCGGGTCGGCATTCACCTGGAATACCAGCGCTCCCATCCGCAACAGTGCATGCACGCGCTCCTGACTACAGTGATGGCGGTGGCCACCGACATTCCGGCGGCCGAAGAGTGGACCGACTACCTCGTACGCCAGTACGCCAACCGGATCGCCTGGACGAGCGAGGACGGCGGTTATTTCGAGGGCCAGACCTACGGCCACAAGTTTCGCTGGATCCTGGAGGGGCTCGCGGCGATGCGGACCGCGACGGGAATCAACCTTTTCGAAAAACCGCGAATCGGCAATTCCGGCGAGTTCTGGCTTTACGCGATGGCGCTGAACTACTGGTACCACCATGGCGGTGACGTCTACAGTCTCCTCTGGCCGTGGGGCAACTCGGCCGACGCGTACATCAGCAACCTGATGGCGTCGATGAACGAGGACCCTTACGTGCAGTGGTGGTCCGAAACGGTTTTCGCCAACCCGGACCACATTCCGTTTCAATACCTGTCGGACACCGACATCGAACCGAAGCCGCCCGTCGATATCCCCCAGGCCAGACTCTTTCCTGACACGGGGCAGCTTGCGGCCTACGATCGCTTTTACGATCACCTGAGCGACCGGATCTTCTTCAGGAGCAGTTGGTGGGGAGGGCACAGCCACGCACACGCCGACCAGAACAATTTCGTGATTCATTCAGGCGGCGAGATCCTGGCGGCGGATACCGGGTACTACACGTACTACGGGGATGACTACCACATGAAGTGGAGCGTGACCACGAACACCCACAATTCGATGCTGATTAACGGAGAGGGGCAGCCCAAGGGGATCGACTACAAGGGCGATATAACGGAGTTTTTTCACACCCCCGATTACACCTTTTTCGCCGGGGATGCATCGAAGGCGTACGAAGAACCGATGAAGCGGTTCGAGCGGGCGATTCTGTTCATCCGGCCGGGGATTTACGTCGTTTACGACGAGCTTGCGGCGGACGAGCCCAGCGAGTTTTCGTGGCTGTTGAATACGTTTCAGGAAACCGAGATCGACGAATCGGCCCGCGTCCTGACCGTGCCGCAGCAGGACCGCCGGCTGCGGGTGCAGCACCTTCTGCCCGCGGATCTCGTGTACAGCCAGTCCAACGAGCGGCGGTACCCGATCCAGACCCGCGCCTGGTCGCGCTTCACCGAGGCGTTTCCCGAGCCGTGGCACATCCGGGTAACCACGGCGGAGAAGGCGCGGGAGGAGCGGTTTCTCGCGCTTCTGAATACCTATTCCTCCGAAGCGGGCAACCCGATAGGCGAGGGGCGGCCGGTGGAGAACGCGACCACGCTCGGAGTCGCATTCGACGATGAGGCGGGCGAGGAAACCGTCCTTTTTCGCCGGCATCTGCGTGAGAATGTCGAGATTTACGGCAACGGGATCCAGAGCAACGGGCTGGCCGCGGCGGTGGCCCGGACGATCGAGGGCAACGTGCGCCGCTGGATGGTTTCGCACGGTTCCCGGCTTTACGCGGGGGACCGGCGGCTGTTGCGGATGGAGGCGCCGGCCGAGGTTTATGGGGCCACGAATCCCCCGGGCGCCCGCGCGATGTTCCGGGTGTCGGGGGCCGGCGGACAGGAGATTCGGTTCCACGTGGACCGGGAACCCTCCAAGGTGATGGCCGCGCCCCGGCATCAGCCCGCGAAAGCGCAGGAGATCGCTTTCGCATGGGACGACGGCGAGCTGCTTATCGACTTGCCGGACGGCTTTGACGGGGTTTTGTGGGTCGATCCGGAAGTGGACCCGCGCGAGTCGCTGCCCGGGGCCACGCTGACCGTGAAGGACGGCGCCGGCGAGTACGAGGTTCCGATGCGCGTCTTTGCCGCGGAAAACGGGGAGTGGGTGGCTTATGCCGAGCTCGGGCCGCGCGAGGCCGGGGAGTATTGGATCGAAAGTTCGGACGGCGAAGCCGAACTCCTGGTTCAGGACCGGTGGACCCCGGTCAAGAGCACCCGTGGAAGGGGAGAAGTGACCGGTCCGCTTCGGGATAAAACGGAGTTGTTTTTCCGCTTTGCCCCGGGCGGCGGGATTCCCCGTTTCCACGCCGGGTTGGCCGAGTCATACGCGGGTCGTATCGTCAACCTGCTCCGGAATGGCGATTTTGAAGAAGGAATTCCCGATTATCCCCCGCGGGGCTGGAATGTGAATCACAACTCGCGCTCCCCGGACGAGGGCTGGCCGGGGTGGACCCGGGAGGATGCGGTCGGCGGCGACTCGGCGATGCGCTTTGTCCGTCCCGACGACCGCGTGACGGCCCGGAGCCAGCCCATGCGGCTCAGCCGGGGCGGAGACTACGTGTTGCGGTTTCAGGCGAGGGGCGACGCGACTCACGCCCGCGTCCGGGTGGCCGGCAGCCGGGCTACGGGCGGGACCGTTTCCCTCGAACCGAGCGAGGATTGGAGGGAGTACCGGATGGAGTTGGCTATGGTTCCCGGGTACTGCGAGGTCTTTATTCATATGGACGGCGGCGGCGAGCCCGATCAAGTCCTCTGGATCGACGACATGGAGTTCGGGCCCGTGGAACCCGGGAATCCGGATGAAGGGTAGGAGAAGGAATGGCGCTCGGTCAGGGGGGCTCGATCGGAGGGATTGGGCTTAGGGAAAGTGGCAGATTCAGGCCGGCTCGTCGACACACCCGACCATGCTGGCGCATGGTCCCTCTCAAGAGGGGAATTTGTAACGAGTGCCCTCTAAAAAGAGGGGGGGACCGCTCGCCAGAGCGGTGGGGTGTGTCCGTTGTGCCGGCGGTACCCATCCTTCCATCGATCTACACGCTTATCCGAATGGCATTCGGAGTAGAAGGATTCTGTGAACCGGACCTGACGGTGCCGGGAACGGCTTCCCGAAACCGGCCCGAATAGGGAGACGCCGCGAGCGAAGGCGCAGAAGTGTATGGTTAATCATTGACACAGTCCCGAACACTGGGTTACAGGTTGCGTGTATATTGATTATGGAGTCGGACAAGAGGCGAAAGATACCCGACGAGGCCGCTGGGGCGACCCAGGCGCTCAATGACAAATACCTGCGTCCGGCCGAGCGTGTCATGAATTACCTGATGTCGGAATTCGACCGTCCGAACCTGCAGGACGGCTGTCGCCTTCCGTCGGTGCGCCAATTGGCCAAGCAGTTGAACGTGAGTACCGCCACCGTGCAAAACGTGTTCGGCCGGCTTTCTAAAATGGGGCGGATTCGTTCCGAGGTTGGCAACGGGAGCTTTCTGGTCGCCTCAAGACCCGGCAGGAAAGCCGTTTACCGGATCGGGTTGAATATCCCGTTGCCCTCGCAGAAGCCGTTCAGGGAGTCCAATTGGACGTTCAAGATTTACGGAGGAATTCTTCACGGGATGCTCCGGAGTTCCACACCTGTGATGATTGAATCGCTTCCGTTGGACACGGAGGAAGGCGAGGGGAGTTGGGAAAAGCTCGCCAGGGCCTCCAAGGAACTCGATGGATTGATCCTGTATCCCTCCCGGTACAACCGTCGATTGCGGGGCCTGTTCCGGAAAGAGGGCCGTCCCTTTGTGGATTTGAATCCGGCGAGTGAGGAGGCGACGGTTAACTTCCTTTCACCCGATTATTACGGGGCGAGCCGTAAACTGGGCAAAGCCTGGAAGGACACCGGCCGGAAACGTATCGCCCTGGTGATGCAACCTTCGATGGAAAATTCGGTTTCGGTGCGGTTGCGCTGCAACGGACTCATGGCCGGTCTGGGCGAAGGGCTTGGACGTGACATCACGGTGCGCATTTTTGAGGCCCCGGATTTCGGGACGGAATCGGGGTACGGGAAGATCCGGGATGCTCTGGCCGAAGGGTTTGTTCCCGATGCGGTGTATACCGCCGGCGATCCGTTGGCCCTCGGAGCTCTGGAAGCCCTCAAGGAGCACGGCCTGAGCGTTCCGGAAGAAGTCAGCGTGGTGGGAGGCAGCGGTTTGAGCGAAGAAGCCGATTACGGCCCCCATTACCTCACGGGCATGCCACAGCCGCTGGAAGAGATCGGGGGCGATCTGATCGGTGCCCTGATGAAGAGGATCTCGAATCCCGCCGAGGATGTTCCGGGAAAGTATTACCGGATCGCGTTCTCGATCGGGAACACCACGCGCGACAGCGAGAACGCCTTGCTTCACCCTTCCTGTTCCTCCCCTTGAGTGGTCCGCCTGCTTGCCCGCGGTCGCCTTTGTGAGGCGGTTGTGGTTTCGGGAATTCCCCGCGGCGGCGATAAGTGACGGAGTTGACGCGTATTGAATTCTCTGCTGCTCCGCAAAAATCCCATTCGTTCTTGCCAAATGCGGATGCCCTGTTTTGACTCGCTCCGAGGAATGCGGGCTTCGGGCATTCCGGGAGTGGCGGCACCGGCCTTTGATGGAACAGAGGGGTAGCCGCAGAAAGCGCGAACAAGACGAAGCAATGAGGACAGAACTATGGCAGTAAAAGTAGCAATTAACGGATTCGGGCGAATTGGCCGGCTGGTGTTTCGTTCCCTCGTGGATCAGGGACTCCTGGGCAACGAAATTGAGGTGGTTGCGATCAACGACCTCGTCCCGGCGGAAAACCTGGCTTACCTCCTGAAATACGACTCCATCCAGGGGCGTTTCTCGGGGGAGGTCTCCACGGCGGGTGATGACTCTCTGGTCGTGAACGGGAACAAGATCAAGTGTCTCTCGCTTCGCAACGAACCGGCACAGCTCCCCTGGAAGGAATACGGGGTCGACATCGTGCTAGAAGCCACCGGTCTCTTCGTCCAGGACGAAAAGGCGAAGGGTCACCTTTCGGCGGGCGCGAAGAAAGTGATTATTTCGGCGCCCGGGAAAGGCGACGTGAAGACCATTGTAGTCGGGGTCAATGACGATTCCCTGACGGCCGACGATCATGTCGTTTCAAACGCGTCCTGTACGACGAATTGCCTCGCACCGGTCACGAAGGTGATCCTGGACAATTTCGGAATCGAAGAGGGCCTGATGACCACGGTTCACGCCTACACGGCGACCCAGAAGACGGTAGACGGCCCTTCGCCCAAAGATATGAAGGGCGGGCGCACCGCGGCCATCAATATCATTCCCTCCAGCACCGGTGCGGCCAAGGCGGTCGGTCTCGTGCTTCCCGAAGTCAAAGGCAAGCTGACCGGTATGGCGTTTCGCGTGCCGACTCCCACCGTTTCGGTGGTCGACCTGACGGTGCGTACCGAAAAGGAAACCTCCTACGAGGAGATCTGCGCCAAGATGAAAGAGGCGGCGAACGGGCCGTTGAAGGGCATTCTGGAATACACCGAAGACGAAGTCGTCTCGTCGGACTTTGTCCACTGCCCGGCTTCCTCGATCTTCGACGCGGGCTCCGGGATCGCACTGAATAAACGTTTCTTCAAGCTGGTGGCCTGGTACGACAACGAATGGGGTTACAGCTGCCGTTGCGTTGACGTGATCCGGAAACTCGCCGGGTTCCTCTGATCGGACCCGATTGTTTTTCGGTTTTTCCGATCCAACCGGTCCGCCGTCCCTGTCCGGACGGTGCGGCCGGTTCCCTTGGAGATTGCGGGAGTATTTTTTATTCGATTTATGTGTTATGGCTAAGACAACGACGATCAGAGACCTGGACGTAACGGGGAAACGGGTTCTGGTGCGGGCCGATTTCAACGTTCCACTGGAAGGGGGCAAGGTTTCGGATGACAGCCGGATCGCCGGTACATTGCCCACGCTCGAGTACCTGCTGGAGCGGGGAGCGCGGGTCATCCTTATGAGTCACCTCGGGCGGCCCAAGGGCAAAAAGGATCCCAAGTACAGCCTCAGGCCGGTCGCTTCCGACCTGGCGGACAAGCTGGGCCGGCCGGTCCTGTTTCTTGAGGACTGCCGGGGGGCGAAGGTTGAGGAGGCGGTTTCCCAGATGCAGGACGGCAACGTCGTCCTGCTCGAAAATGTCCGCTTTTATCCGGACGAGGAACAGAACGGGGAGGAGATGTCAAAGGAGTTGGCCCGCCTCGCCGATGTTTATGTCAACGACGCCTTCGGTTCGGCACACCGGGCTCACGCGTCGACGGAAGGGGTGACCCGCCATGTCGACATCTGTGCCGCCGGACTCCTCATGGAGAAAGAACTGAAATTCCTGGGCGACCATACCGCGAATCCGGACCGGCCGTTCGTGGTCATTCTCGGTGGGGCGAAGGTCAGCGACAAAATCAATGTCATTCAGGCGCTTCTGGACAAGGCCGATACCTTGCTGATAGGCGGGGCCATGGCCTACACGTTCGCGTTGGCCGTGGGACGAAAAGTCGGCGGCAGTCTTTCCGAACCGGATAAGGTGGAGGTCGCGCGGGCGGCTTTGAAGAAAGCGGAAGAGCGGGGAGTCAAGTTCCTGCTGCCGGTCGACAACCTGATCGTCGATGCCATCGACTTCGATGCGCGAACCGTCGGCGAGAGCCGGTTGACGGGTGAGGGCGAGGACATACCGGACGGCTGGGAAGGGGTGGATATCGGCCCGAAAACCGTGGAGCTGTTCCGGAATGAGATCGCCGGGGCGAAAACCGTGCTTTGGAACGGACCCATGGGCATTTTCGAAATCGAAGCCTGCAGCAAGGGCACGTTTGCGGTGGCGGAGGCTGTCGCCGCCAACGAAGGTTGCGTCTCCATTATCGGCGGCGGAGATTCGGTCAAGGCGATCAAGAAGAGCGGTTACGCGGAGAAGGTCGGTTTTATCAGTACGGGCGGCGGTGCCAGCCTGGAATTTCTCGAGGGCAAGACGCTTCCCGGAGTCGACGCCCTCGATACGGTTTGATTAATGGTCAAGGGAACACACTATGAGTTCGATGAGAAAATATTTTATAGCAGGGAACTGGAAGATGAACAAAAACGCTGCCGAATCGGTCACGCTGGCCGAGGAGCTGGTACGGACTATCGGGCAGCAATACGACGTGGACGCGGTTATTTGTCCGCCGTTTACTTCCCTTCAGGGGGTCGCCAAGGTTATCGAGAATTCGACTCTCAAGATCGGGGCCCAGAACATGCACCACGAACAGAGCGGCGCCTATACCGGTGAGGTTTCTCCAGAAATGCTGCGCCACCTGTACGTCAGTTATGTGATTCTCGGTCACAGCGAGCGCCGCGCCCTTTTCGGCGAAACCGATTCGTTCATCAATGGGAAAGTCAAAGCCGCGTTGACGAACCGGTTGCGGCCGATACTTTGCGTCGGCGAAACGCTGGAGGAGCGTGAGGGTGAAAAGACGTTTGATGTGGTCGAGAAACAGCTCCAGGGCGGCCTGGAGGGAGTGGAGGCCGCTCAGACGGAGCTTCTGGTGATCGCTTACGAGCCGGTCTGGGCCATCGGAACCGGAAAAACCGCCACACCCGAGCAGGCTGAGGAAGTGCATCGTTTTATCCGGGACTGGTTGAAGAAGCGTTTCAGTGAATCCGTGGCGACCCGCACCCGGATCGTTTACGGCGGCTCGATGAAGCCTTCGAATGCCGGCGAACTGTTGAGCAAGCCCAATATCGACGGGGGGCTGATCGGCGGAGCGTCACTGGAGGGACGCTCATTCGCCGACCTGGTGAAATCCGCGGCGAAAAGCCGGCCTAGCTAGTCTGTCGGACTTAGGCTACCGGCGCTCGTCGAGTGTCTCGAAGGGTTGTGGTTGGTGAGGACGGGAGCAGGATTCCTGAAGGCCTGGACCGGGGTCTTGACGGAGTACTACCGGACCCCGATTGCTTCCTCCAGGCTGTCGAGCGCTTCCTCGGTCTCCCGGAATAACTGTTCCGCTTCGTGGTAATCAGCCCGAAAGGTCGATACCAGGTTCATGAATTCCGATTCGCTTCCGTCGTAAAGGGAACCCATGACCTGGCCGAGCGACAGGATGGCGTTGAAGTGAAACGGGTGAATCGAGCCCATCTCGAAGTTGATACGCTCCATGCGCTGCACCAATTCATTTCTCAGCACGGGTTCATTCCGGTGATCCCACAGGTCTTCAAGTCCGAGGAGGGTCTCGCCTTCGTCCTTGCGGAAGGTGAACCGGGACATCGTACGGACCAATTGCCGGGAATCGTAAAAGTGACTCTGGGTCATCGCCCGCCTCCGGATGCGGTCGTGCACCCCCACAGACCACCAGAGCTGGGCGTTTTCGCTTTCTTGAAACTCCGAGGCGAATGTGGCCATGAGACTGGTTTCCGGAGGGTTCCCGGAGAGCAGCCGGATCACGAAATTATGGAGGCGATCAGATCGCCGGCTGTGTTGCTGCAGATGCCCCAATAACCAATAGGCGTTCACGGCGAAAAAATCCTCGTACAGTTCCCCGCCCTCGCGTTCAAGAATTTCCTTGAGCGGGACCGGTCCCCTTTCCCGCATCTGACGAGCCATCCCGTCGACGTAGGAGGGATTGCCGGCGGCTCGAACGACGCGTTGCAGCGCGGCTTCAAGCCATAAGGGCACGTCGACCTGATCGCCCGACACATTATTCCAGGCGGCGATCCGGGTGAGCAATGCCCGTGCGACCCCCCGTTCAAGGTCGGTCAGCCGGGTGGATTCATCCCAGCGCACGGTTACCGTGACATTGCCGGCCACCTCAGCCGTGGTGTGAAACGGGGTCTCATAGCGGTAGCTTTCGGCGGGTTCCAGGCGCACGAAAATCCGGTTCGAGAAATTGACGGGAAGGCTCAGCCACGGTCGGGTGACGTCCTCCAACCGCCGGCATAAAGCCGCGGTGAAATCCGTACTGACTCCGTCGGGCCCGACAACCTCGAAATACTGAGTCCGCACCGAGGATAGGGAGCGATCACGTGCCTCCGAGACCGTTCCGACCAGAAACGGGGCCAGGAAAATCAAGCCGCCGCACCACAACCGCTTTCCCATCAGGGGATTTCCAAAATCAGCACGTCTTCTTCTATCGATACGTCGGTGAGCGAGGCCCATCCGTCACGCAAATCCGCCGACACGTTCAAGGCTTCCACGATCCTCCTGATCAAAGCCGATCCGAGCACGGCGGGCTCGGGAAGCTTGAATCCCCCGACGTACATGGTCTCCGGTTCAAACACGAAAACGCCTTCCTCACGGACGAAGGAACCGAGAGCCTGTGTCTTCAGGGAGTGGGAATAACCGAAGACGGTCCAATCCAGATCCGCCGCAAGCTGCAACTTCCCGTCATCGATGCGAAAGTTGAGAGTTCGCGGAGCAATGTAAAACATGCCCTCGTCTTCGTAGTCCCTGTCCTCCAGTTCAGAAAACTGGTCCGCGACCCACTGGTTGAGTTCCTGCTCAACCAGTTCCAGCGTCCCGCTTCGGCCTTCTTCGAAAGCCCCTTGTTTCGGCCGCCAGTTGAATTGACCGGGGGCACCGGTTTCTCCTTCCACAAAATAGACGGTACGGGCCTGCCGTGCCTCTTCGGAAGGGAGTTGATCCACTTCCTCGACTTCCTGGAACGCGAGGTAAACGACTGCCAGCAGCACCCCGAGAATCACGCTCAATATCGCCCCGATAATGATCTCGTAAAGTTTGGGCCCCTTTTCTTTCTCTCTTTTTTTGCTATGTGTCGCCATGTAATAAGCCTAGTTCTTGGACGATGAAGGCGGGGTGCCGGTTTCGGATTTTGCCGGGGATGGGGTTTCAGGTTTACCGTTCGGCTCCTTTTTGGATGGAGATTCGCCGCCGTTTTCCGCAGGCTTGGATTCTTTGCGATAATCGGTCTGGTAAAAGCCCGAGCCCTTGAAAATAATCCCGGCGCCGAGACCGATGACGCGACGCAGATCCCGGTTCTCGCAGGCCGGGCAATCCGTCAACGGATCGGCCTTCATAGACTGAAAGGTTTCAAATCGATGCCCGCAGGACGGGCAGGCATATTCGTAAGTTGGCATACGGTTCTAGAGAAAGGTGTAGGGACCCGCCGGCCCCGCCGGCTTCCTGGTTTCCAAATGATGGAATAACGAGAAGTAAAAATGAAATACCACGGCCGCGCCAACAAAAAAAGCGAGGGGCAGAATGGGGGCTGCGGCGAAAAGAATCCCGAGGTAAACGAACGTCGGAACGACAAATTCTTGCGGTTGAGCTTGAAGCATGCTCAAAAGGCGCTTGATTTCAAAGGCGTCCTGAAACCGTTTCCTTGCCTGAAAGCAGTAGAGGGAGGCGGCGGTAAGGGGGCCCGAGAGGATGACTGCCGGAATCAGGGGAAAGTAGGCGAGGGGGCCCAGGAGGCTGATGAACGGCAGCCGGCTCAAAAGGCAGGCCACTCCCAGGGGAAGCGCGGTAAATGCCAGAAAAATCACTACAAAATATAGGCCATCCACGAAGAGTTCCCGCCAATCCTCCCAGTCCGGAAGCGTCAGGGGTCGTCCCCGCCCGCCCTCTTCGAACATCCGGTACAAATAACCGAAGGCGAAGAAATTGAGAACCGGAAACAGCATCAGGATCCCCCCAAAGAGACACTTCCAGCCCCAATTGGGTTGGGAAAACAGCTGCGGCCAAACCTGATCGAATTTCGGCATAATAAAAACTGAATCATTCACAGTACCCATCCGGCTATGGACTTCAAAACAAAACTTCACGACTGCCGGCAGAGTATCGAAGGGGCCATTGACCGCTTGATGCCCCCGGCGGACCGCCGGCCGCGCCGCCTGCATGAAGCCATGCGCTACAGCATGGAATCGGGGGGGAAGCGTCTGCGTCCCGTTCTGCTGATGGCCGCCGCCGAACTCGATGGTCCGGCACACGATCCGCTTCCGTCCGCGGTCGCGGTGGAGTGTATCCACAGCTATTCCCTGATCCACGACGACCTTCCCTGCATGGACGACGGCGACCTCCGCCGGGGGAAACCCTCCTGTCATCGTCAATACGATGAAGCGACCGCCGTTCTGGCCGGGGATGCCCTCAATACCCAGGCCTTTCTCCTCCTGGCCCGCCACTACCGAGATCACACGGCCCTGGCGGTCGAGCTGATCGAGGATCTCGCCACGGCGGCCGGGAGCGAGCGCCTGGTCGGCGGACAGACCGAGGACATTGAGGCGGAGCGCTCCGGTCGTTGCGAGGCGGAACAACTCGACTTTATTCACCGGAATAAGACGGCCGCACTCATCAGCGCCGCATTGACCATGGGCGGGAGGCTCTCCCGGGGCGGTGGCTCCGGGGTCGAAATCCTGCGCGAGATCGGCGCCCACCTCGGAATCGCCTATCAGATCATCGACGACGTCCTCGACGCCACCGGCGACACCGGTACCCTGGGCAAGACGGCCGGAGCCGACCTCGCAGCGGACAAGGCCACCTTTGTCCAGCTCCACGGTGTCGAGGCTTCGCGAGAGAAGGCCAAACAGCACACGGGGGAGGCGCTCCGGTTCTGCGGGGACCTTCCCGGCGATCCGGCTTTTCTGTGCCAGTTGATTCGCTCACTGGAATTCCGGATACAGTGAGAAGGAACGGCGAAAAAGGGTGACTCGACGCGTCGTCACGTTGTCCGGCCGACGCTGCCACATCGTCCTCCCGAGGCTTCGGTGTTGGAGCGGCCCGGTTTTCCGGGCACTACAGGGCGCGGCAAAGGTTCCTGATATCGATGTTCTCGCGTATCAGTTTTTCGATCACCGGGAACTTGTCGTGGTCGTTTGGCTGGGTTTTAATGGTCATCCCGGTAATTTTGGAGGCGATCTGGTAGCTGTCTTCGCTGGTTACGATAACGGGGATATTGGTCTGCACCAGGAGTTCCATGATATTGGGGTCGGGCATGACATCGCGGGTTAGGATAATGCCGGAAATGATCGGATCGCCGCAAGTCGCCGCCCGGGCGGTGGCGGCGAGGAGGATGTCGTCCCGGTCGCCGGCGGTGATGATCAGGGTTCCCGGCTGAAGGTATTCGAACATGCCCTTGGCGGTCATGGTCCCGATGACGAACCGGTGGATACGCTGGCCGATCCCGTGGGATTTGCCGTTGATCCACCTTCCGTCGATCTCTTTGGCCACCTGAAACAGGTTCGGGGCGGAGAGGGTTTTCCGGACCGGCAAAATTCCCAGCAGGGGCACGCCCAGCCGCTTCAGCCCGAGCCCCGCATATTCGCGGACCGCCTCGGCCTTGTCCGGGTTCACTTTGTTCAGGATGGCCCCGATGACCTCCACCCCTTCCTTGTCGAAAAGAGCTTTATTCACGGCGATTTCATCAACCGGGTGTCCAATGCCGCCGCGCGAGACAATGATTACCTTGGCGTCGAGCATGCGGGCGACCCTGGCATTGGAAAGATCGAAGACCGAGCCCACCCCCGCGTGGCCTGTGCCCTCTATAATGGTCATGTCTCGCTCCCAGGATACCCGATCGAATGCCCGGCAGATCCTGTCGATCAAAGAGGCGTTGTTGGTTTTGGGATCCTTAAGGTACCGGCGCGTGAAGGTGTTGTCTATGGCTACCGGGCTCATGGAGGCAATCGGCACATGGACGTCGTAGCGCGTATCCAGGAGAAACGAATCCTCGTCCACCTGGTGTCCCTCGACTTCGATGAAACGCTGCCCGATGGGCTTGATGTAGCCCACCCGGGTAAAAATGCGCTGGAGGGCGGAAAAGAGACCGAGGCAGGTGGTGGTCTTTCCGTCGTTCTGCCGTGTGGCCGCGACAAAAACCCGTTTTGTGTTACGATTGACCGGCTTCACGAGCAGCTTCTGGCTGACTTCTGAGTTCCGGTCCCCGGTGTCGGTACGAGCGGGCATTATCAGTCGGCTTCTCCGTAGAGCAGGCGGTGGTCGATTGCCTGGCAGCCGACGATGGCTGCGGCACCGAAAACATCGTGCGCGCTGGCCCCGCGACTGATCTCGGCTGACGGTTTGGTGAGGCCGGTCAGGATCTGACCGTACATATTGGTCTCGGCCAGGATCTGGACCAGCTTGGAGGCGATGTTCCCGCTGTTCAGATCGGGAAAAATCAGTATGTTGGCCCGCCCGGCGACGGGACCCCCGATGTTCTTGCCTTTTGCGGTGGCCGGATCCAGGGCCGCATCGACCTGCAACTCGCCGTCTATTTCCATGGCGACATCGACGGACTTGGCTTTCCGGCGGGCCAGTTCCGTGGCGGCGCGGATCTTGACGATCGCATTGTGGTGGGTGGTGAGGCTCTTGCTCGAGTAACTCAGCATGGCCACCCGCGGTAATGCGTTGGTGAGATGATGGGCGATTTTGGCCGTCGTCACCGCAATGTCACTCAGCTGGTCGGCGTCGGGCTCCGGGATCACCCCGCAATCGGCGAGAAACAGCACGCCGTTGATCCCGATCTTCTTCTCCTCCTGGTCGAGGATGAGCATCGAGGAGGCCGTTCGGACACCGGAATGGCGCGGGATAATCCGGAACAGCGGGCGGAGTGCGCTGGAAGCCGTTGTCGTGGCGCCGGAAACCAGTGCGTCCACCCGGTTGGTCGCCAGCATCAGTGTGGCAAAAGTGCTCGGGTCTTTCACCGCTTCCCGGGCCTCCGTCAGTTTCAGGTCCTTATAGCGGCGGAAATTTTCGAGGCTTGTCACAAAGCCATCGAAGTCCTCGCTGCGTTCGGGCTCGATGATCCGGATGCCGTCCAGGTTAATGTCGAGCTTGGCCGCGTTGTCTTTGATCGCCGTGCGATCGCCGAGCAGGACAGGCACTCCCATTTTCCTCGTCGCAAACTGGCGGGCCGCCTGAAGGACTCTTGGATCGGCACCTTCGGAAAAGACGACTCGCTTGGGGTGGCGTTGGAGTTTTGCCGTAAGTTTTTCAATCAGTGACATCGTGCTGCGGGTTTTGGTTGCTCCTTAAAGGTTGGTGGCCGGGTATTATGGGATTGCCGGGACGCCGACCGCAATCCTCAAGAAAGGTTTGTTTAATGAAAATTCATAGCCATAACGGAGTCCGCGTAAGTGTTTTATGTCCGGAAGTCTGCAACGAATCGGCATTGTTTCGATAGCCACCATCCTGTCCCGGGTTCTCGGGCTGGCGCGTGACATTCTGACGTTCGCGGTATTCGGAACCTCCGCTCTGAATTCCGCCTTCATCTTTGCCTTCACACTCCCTAATCTCTTCCGGCGGTTGCTGGGGGAGGGTGCGTTGACGGCGGCTCTCGTTCCGACGTTGAGCGAGGAGATGGAGGAGAACAAGCTTCGGGGCGTATTCGGCCTTTTAAACAAGGTTGTGACGTGGTTGCTCCTGGTGTTGCTGACTCTGACCGGACTTGCGATGGTGCTGTTTTACGGAATCAAATGGATTCCCGGGCTCGAGGAGCGTTGGTATCTGGGGGCCGAACTGAGCCGGATCCTGTTTCCTTACATGCTGTTCGTGTGTCTGGCCGCGGTTCTGGCGGCGGCGCTGAACGTTCTGAACCGGTTTGCCGTGCCGGCGCTTTCGGCAGTGTGGCTGAATCTGGCGATGATTTTCTCGCTGGGCGTTCTGGGCGGAGCGCTGGCGTCGACCCCTGAAGGGAAGATGCGGTTTCTCTGTTTCGGAGTGCTTCTGGGCGGGGTGCTCCAGGTGGCGGTTCCCTGCTGGGCCCTCGTTCGCGAGGGTTGGAAACCGAAACCGGACCCCGCCGTTTCCCCCCGCATGAGGGAGATTTCCATCCTGATGCTGCCGGGACTGGCCGGGGCGGCCATCTTTCAAATCAATGTCGTTGTATCGCGTGTGCTGGCCTTCACGCTCGATGAATCCGCGGTGGCGATTCTGTACCTCGCCAACCGCCTGATGGAGTTGCCGCTCGGGATTTTCACCATCGCTGTGACCACCGTGGTGTTTCCGCTGATTTCGAGGTATGCCGCCCGCGGGGACTACCGGAATCTGGCCGCCGCATATCAGAAGGGAGTGAGGCTCATCCTGGTGATCACTGTTCCGGCGGCGGCCGGGATCATTCTCATGCGCGAGCCGATCCTGGTCTCCCTGTTTCAGTGGGGAGCGTTCGGGGACGCGGATACGCGGAAAACGCTTCCCGTTCTGACAGTGTTCGCCCTGAGCCTGCCGTTTTATTCGGTGGCGGCTCACCTGACGCGCGGGTTCTATTCGCTCAAGGACATACGCACGCCCGTCCGGATCGCCGGTATCGGCTTTCTGGTCAACCTGGTCTTCAGCCTGACGCTCATGCAGGTTCTGGGGATACTGGGGCTCGCCCTGGCAAACCTTTTGGCTGTTGCCGGGCAGACCTCGATGCTTCAAAGCCGGCTGACCCGAAGAATTCCCGGGGTGGCCTTTCGCCTGCAGGGCCGGAACCTCGCTAAAATCCTCCTCGCCGCCGCCGGCATGAGCCTGGCCGTGCTGCCGGCCCTGGCTGTTCTTGACGCCTGGATCCCCGAGGTGCGGCACGCCGCCTTTGTTGCGATCCTCGCGGTCATTCCAGCGGCGATCGGTGTTTACGGGGTGTTGCTCTGGGCCTGCAGGGTCGAGGGGAGAGAGGACATGGACCACCTCGTGCGCCGCTTTTTCCGGGGAAAAACCGACGGGGGTGATTTGAACCTGTGAGGGGGAAGGCGAAAGACGGGAAGAGGCCGAGGGCAGGCTGATGACGAAGGGGGTTCAGGCCTTTTCAATCTTGCCCGCTTTGATGGCCTTGACGGAAACAAGCATGCGCTTGATCTCGCCGCTCGGCAGCTTTACCCGGACACGCTGAAGGTTCGGACGGAATTTGCGCTTCGTCGTTTTGGTGATGTGGGTGCCGATTCCCCCGCTTTTCTTGGTTTGTCCCTTGCGGTGGATGATACTTCCCTTGGTCGGGCGCTTCCCTGTGATTTGACAAATTCTGGACATGGTTCCTCTGAGTTAAAACAGTCACCCTGGCACGCCCGCGGAATCCGGGGCAAGCTTTTTTTGCGGCTCCTGTCCCAGTGTTTCACTCAGGTTTACCCGAACCCCCCGCAGCCCTTCTATCCCCGGCGGGCCGAGAGCACCTGGAACTTCTGTCCCATGTAGGCCGGGTGGATCAATTGGTGAAGGCGGTTGCGGTCCGAGTCCGGCAGGCCCGGGCGGTTCCGGATAATGCGTTCGATGGCGGGTGCCGCGTTTCTGACGAAAAACGCTTCCTGGCTTTCGAGGCGAATGTCCCGGAATCCATGGGCAGCAAGCGTTTCGATCATCCAGTCCCAGCAAATGTGGCCGGTGAGATCCTGTTCGCCCGGACTGTCGAGAATGTCGGGGTTCTGCCGGTGCCGGGAATACCCGCGCAGCGTGCCTTCGGGGTGTTCCCAGCACAGTTCGGCCCAGCGCTTTCCGTAATCGAATGCGAGGAAGAGGCCCTTCCAGGACTGGGCAACCAGTGTTTCCAGCACGGATACGGCGCCGAGAGAAAGGTCCATCGCGGTGTTTTCCGGAACGGACTCCGGGAGCCGCTCCCGCCAGGAACGGACTTCGGCCGTGGTCTCGGGCAGGAGCGTTTCAATCAGGGTGTCTCCACGAAGTCCGACCCCGGCTTCCCGCCAGGCGCCGTTGTGGAAGCGCACCCGGTGAAACGGCTGTGCGTCAAAGAGTTCGTTGGAAAAGACGACGGCGTGCGGCGGGATCTCAAGCGATTCTCCCAATGCCACCGATCGGAGCCCGCCAAAACCCTCCGGCGGCTGGTCCCACAGCGAGCGTCCCGGCTCGATTCCGATTTCGACCAGGACCGGGTCTTTTGGCGAGTCGCCCAGCAGGCGGCGGGTCGCCGTGCCAATGAGGTCCGCGAAAACCCCGCCGGCGGCGTAAGCGGTGTAAAAATCGGTGTCCGTATCCGTTCCGATCCGGTTGCCCCGCCGGCGGTAATATCCGGCTTCGGGATGGTATAGGGCGGCTTCCATGAAACCGGCGAAGCTGATCGGTCCCCGCTCACGGATCCGGCGCGCTAGGATGGTTTTCAGGGATGAATCCTCGTTTGCGTTGTCACGCTTCGAATCTTTATGGCCGGCGCCTCCGTGCATGGTTTTGACAGAACGGGTATTCCTTGTATGTAGTTTGTAACGGACCATGATCAAGCGAAACCTTTTCTTCTTTGTTGTCTTTCTGGTATTGGCGAACCTGATCTTCGGCGCCTATCAGCTTTCCCAGAGGCGGACAGCATCGTTCAGCAGCGATTATTATTCGAACATTTCCCATTTCGGCCAGGTTCTCCGGATCATTCACGAGAATTACGTTGATGAGGACGAGGTCGGTTACGATCGGTTGATCGATGCCGCGCTCGAAGGGATGTTGCGTTCACTCGATCCCCATTCCCAGTACCTGACCCGGGACAAGTTTACCACGCTGCAGGAGGAGACGCAGCAACAGTACGGAGGGATCGGGATTCAGATAGAGTCCCGTGACGGCCGGGTGACCGTGGTTTCACCCATTGCCGACACTCCGGGCGAAGCCGCAGGCATTCTGCCCGGGGACCAGATCATTCGCGTCGACGGGAAGAACACCGAACGTTATTCCACCGATCAGATGGTCGAGCTTCTCCGGGGCGAACCCGGTGCGGAGGTGGAGCTGACGCTGTACCGTCCCAAGACCGAGGAAACCATTGAGGTGACGATTGTTCGGGAGATCATCGAACTCGAAAGCGTGCGCGATGTCAGTCTGCTTGACGATGAGATCGGTTATATTCGCGTGACCCAGTTCGGCGACCGGACCGCCGAGGAGTTCGAGAAGGCCGTGCGGGATCTCGAGGAGAAGGAGATGCGCGGATTGATTCTCGACCTGCGAAACAATCCCGGCGGTCTTCTGACTGCCTCGGTGGAGGTTGCCGGATTGTTTTTCAACCGGGGCGAAATGGTGGTTTACACTCAGGGACGTGACAGGGAGACCCGCCAGGAGATCGAGTCGCGCACCCCGGCCCGCGACCGGGAATATCCGATCGTTGTTTTGATCAACTCCGGTTCCGCGAGCGCGTCCGAGATCGTGGCCGGTGCACTCCGGGATACCAACCGGGCGGTTGTCGTCGGCGAGAAGTCCTTCGGCAAGGGCTCGGTCCAGAGTATCGAACCTCTTCGCAGAGGCGACGCTCTGCGGTACACTTCCGCCTATTACTACACGCCCGCGGGCGTCACCATCCATGAAAAAGGCGTCGTTCCGGATATTTCGGTAAGTCTCTCCATCGAGGAAACCGCGCGCCTGCTGCAGCAGCGGAACCGTCCGGACCTCGATCCCGAGGAATTCCGGGAACGGTTCGGCTTTGAACCGATAGAGGACAAGCAGCTCCAAACCGGGATCGATGTCCTCAAGGGACTGCTCCTCTACGCCGGTCTTGATAACGCGGGGGAAATGCGAGCGCGGAGTTCCGTCGATGTTGACCCTGGGGATTGAGAGTTCCTGCGACGAATCGGCCCTCGCACTGTTTGATCCGGATCAGGGGATTCGCGGGCAGTGGATCGCGAGTCAGATCGCCTTGCATGGTGAATACGGGGGCGTCGTTCCGGACCTTGCCAGTCGCGAACACCTGACCCGTTTCCCGGTCCTTCTGAAGCAGATGCAGACGGAACAGGGGGCACTCCGGTTTTCGGAAATCGCCGTTACCCTGGGGCCAGGTCTAGCCGGTTGTCTTGCGATCGGAATCGCCCTCGCCAAAAGTCTTCGCGTGTCGACCGGGGTGCCGCTGGTCGGGATCAATCATCTCCGGGCGCACGCCTTTTCTCCCTTCATGCCGGTGCATGAGAACGACCCCGGGGAATTCGCCTCACGGTTTCAAGCTCTTCTGCCGCACATCGGGTTGCTGGTCTCCGGGGGAAATACCTTGCTGTTCTATCTGGATCGAGGCCGGAAATTGACGGTGCTGGCCGAAACCGTGGACGATGCCGCCGGCGAGGCGCTCGACAAGGGAGCCAAGCTTCTGGGGCTGCCCTATCCGGGCGGGCCGCAAATCGAACAACAGGCCCGCGAAGGAGATCCCTCCCGCTTCGATTTTCCACGTGCCTTTTCCGGGAGAGGCGATCTGAAGTTCAGTTTTTCCGGCTTGAAGACGAGCCTGCGTTATCGGCTGGACGCGATGACGGCCGCGGAGATCGAGAGTTCCCGCGCCGCCCTGTGTGCCGGTTATCAGGAAGCCGTGGTGGCGGCTTTGGTCAGGAAAACCCGGCACGTGCTGCGAATCCACCCCGCCTCCAGCATCGGGCTTTCCGGAGGAGTTGCCAATAACCGGCGGCTTGGCGAAGCGATGACCGCACTCGCGGCCGAAGAAAAGAAGCCGCTGCTGATTTCCCGTCCGGAACACTCCGGCGACAATGCCGCCATGATCGCATTCGCCGCCCGTTTCGACCGCGAAGGAAGAATTCCCGAACACTGCCCCGCGTTTCGAATGAATCCCTCATGGGAGGCCGCGGAACACACGGGGTAGCCGCCGGAATGGCGGCAGGCGGAAAGGTGGCTCCCGCCCCCGGCGCGGCCCCTCACAGGTAATAGCGGCTCAATTCGTCAATGAGGTAATCCCGGGTTTCTTCGACGGAATCGGAGAACCGGAACAGGTCCAGGTCCTCCCGGGAAATGACTCCCCAGTCCACCAGCGCTTTGAAGTTGACCACCTCGTGCCAGAATTCAGTCCCGAACAGCACCACCGGAACATACTTTTGCACCTTCTGGGTCTGAACCAGGGTGAGCATCTCGAAAAGCTCGTCCATTGTCCCGAACCCGCCGGGAAAGACAACGAGCGCCTTGGCAAGATAAAGAAACCAGTACTTGCGGACGAAGAAATAGTGAAACTCGAAGCCGAGATCGTTCGGGGTGTACGTGTTCAGGTGCTGTTCGAACGGAAGACTGATTCCGAGGCCGACCGACTGTCCCCCGGCTTCGTGGGCGCCGCGGTTGGCCGCCTCCATAATACCCGGGCCACCTCCCGAGCAAATGTAAAATCGGCTTCCCGGGTGCGGGATTTTCTCCAGGGACCACTGGGTTAGATCGTAAGAGAGACGCCTGGCTGATTCGTAATAGGGAGCGGCCCGCTTGAGGCGCCGGGCGCGGTCCAATTGATCCTTCTGTTCCCGGGTGATGCTGTTTTGCTGGCCGATTTCCTTCTCCAGCCGTTCGAGTTCTTTTTCGGCGCGGTCGGGAGGGGCAATGCGGGCGGAGCCGAAAAGGACGATGGTGCTGTTGACCTGGTGTTTGCGAAAACGGACCGCCGGCTCCGCCAGCTCGCACTGGATCCGGATCGAACGGGCGCCCGAACTGGCAAGGAAATCCAGGTTATTGTAGGCTTTCACCGGTTCCGGAAAAGGAGCGAGGCCGGCGTCGGCAACGTCCTGCGATTCGGGAGGAGGGGTTGCCGCGTTCGCGTAATCTTCGGCCGCCTTCTGCGCGGCGGCCGCCGACGGCAGACGGGTGTCAATGGTCGATTTTTTGCCTCGTTTTCGGAGGGCTTTGCGCCGGGAGGACGAAGTCTTGTTGCGTTTGCTCATGGTTGTGAACGGTACCGGTGGATTTTGCGTAGGGCCGGAGGGGACCCGGGGCGGCGCCCCTGCTACTCCAATTCGAGATTGGACAGACGGGGGACTCTGGGGTCGGGCGGCATCAACAACCAGAGAATGAGGTAAACGAGTATGCCGGGAAAGGCCGCGCTGAATACGGTCAGCAGCGCATAAATCACACGGATCAGCGTGGCGTCCCATCCCAAATACCCGGCAATCCCGCCGCATACTCCCGCCAGCAGCTTGTCCTCGTTTGAACGGGTCAAAGTCATAAAAATCGGATACCCGAACGGATAACACAAAAAGGATGGCCCGGCAATGAGGGAATGAACACAAGCCACTCTCTTCATAGCCGATATCCGACAACCGGTCGCCTCGCGAAGGCGTTGACTTTCGCGCCCTTCGCCTTACGATACGGCCGACCATGATCGAAGTCACAAAGCGCGACGAGGAGACGTACACCGTGTCCGTGCAGGGCTCCCGAACCACCCGCCACGAAGTGAAACTGTCGCCCGACTACCATCGCAAGCTGAGCGGGGACAAGACGACCCCGGAGGCGCTCGTTGAAGAGTCCTTCCGTTTCCTTCTGGAACGCGAGCCGAACACCAGTATCCTGTCGTCTTTCGAACTCCCTTTAATCGGCCGTTACTTTCCGGAATATGAAAACGAGATCCGGAAACGGATCGGCGGGTGAGCCTTCCCCCTGAGGTTCCGAAGCGCAGGTCAAAGGAAAATGCCCCGGGGGATGGTCCGGGGGGAAGACGCACTTCCGCAGTTTCGGGACCTCGGGAACCGGGAGATCGCGCGCCAAGTCCGGGAGCTCGGCTCCCCTAAAGCCGAGTCCCGCAATCCAATCGGTGCTCCCGCTCACCAGCCGACGGCCGGGCGGGTTCCCTGTTTGGTGATCTGGACTTCGTCTTCCCACACGGCCAGGCCGCTGCGGACTTCCGTGAGGGCGAGTTGGAAAATGTACGTGGCCTGGCGGGTGCGGCCCGCGCGAACCTGGTCCTCCATGATGCGTCCGGACAGCGTGAAATCCGGGCGCCGCTGTTCGCTGGGACGGTCTTCCATGAATTCGCGATATTCGCGTTCGCTTTCGGCGAGCGGATCGTCCACGCGCCCCCCAAGACCGATGGTGGTCGTGGTCAGTACCTTGCCGCTTTGATTGAGGTCCCGGCGGATCTTGCCGGTCAGCATGTTCGTGTCCACCTGGAGACTCGTGTTATTGACGATGCGGCTGATCGCCATGACGGACGGTTGCTCGGGTACGTCCTCCAGCGCGGCCGAGGTCAGCAGCGAGTCGATCATGACATCGGCCGCCTGATTCCAGTCCTGGATGTTGATGTCATCGAGCGTGACGATGGTGCGGGGGCCTTCCGGGTCGACGTAGGCCGCCGACCGGCATCCGAACGATACCGCGAGGACCAGTAAACCGAGCCCTGCGAGCGGCAGAACGCGGCGGATTAATGCGAGGGGACGAGTGAATTGGATGGCGAGTTGCATGGCCTGTGAAGGACTGTCGGGAGTCGAGTGTGAAGAATGGCGGGAAAGGTTAAGGTCGTTGTTGGTTTGGACAGCTCTGGAATCGGGAAGGTTCGGTATTTTTCCGGAAGCTCCGGAAACACGATCACCGCGTGCCGCTCATGAGCTTGAGGCGGAAATCGGTGACGCGCGGGTTCGGCGCGACGCCGGTTATGGTGGCGATTTCGCCGCCCTCCATTTGCAGGGTGCGCCAGGGAGTGGTGGCCTGCTGGACGATCATGCCTTCGTCATCGAACCATTCGAACTGGTAGTTGAAACGGCGCAGGCCGCGCCGGGTGTTTCGGAGCTCCACCTGGACGCGAAGGAGATCATTGCTGACGGTTGCCTCATTGACGCCGCGCACCTCCAGGATGCGTCCCAGGGTCCGGTCCGTGGTGATCCGCTGGTCGTCCACCTCCTGGCGCGTCCCGACCGGTTCCTCCCGCTCCACCGTATCCACGGTCGTGGTACAGGCGGCGAGCAGCACGAGGAACCCGGAAGCCGCAATGGCGAAGACTCGGCGGAGAAAGGGCGTGTTTTTCATTGTAGTTTGAACTGGTTGACGATCAGCGGGGTTCCCCGGGAAATGGACTTTACATGAATTACATTAACGGTTCCGTCCCCGATCTCAACTTCAATATTGCGAGGGGAGGTCGGGGTGGAGAGGGTGACACTCCTGTCTTCCGGGGTGGGAAAGCGAGCGATCTGGAATTCCTTGGGAAGGGTCTGCCAGGTGCGCAGGTCCGCCTGGTTCATCGCGATCTGGTAGATAATGCCGCCAATCTGAACCAGAGCCCCGATGATGCCGCTGTCCCGGGTCGCTTCCGTGGCCGCGTACTGGGCGGTGGCTTTCGTGGCGGTCGCGATCAGGGTTTTGGCGATCACCACGGGCATTTCGTTCCGGAATTCCTGAGCGATGATACTGTCCATGCTCGCCAGTCGCTCGGTCCGGTAGTTTTCGTGGGCCGTGAGTACCGTGAGGTGGCTGTCGTGGCGTCCCTGGAACCTCAGATTGGGAAAAGCGGCGCCGATGTAGGGAACCGTTCGGGAAAGGCCCCAAAGGGCGATATCGATGCGAACCTCCTCCCGCACCGGGGCGCGTCCGGTCTCGAAAATGACGTAGGTGGTCGGCGGGAGGCGTCCTCCCCGCAGCAGGTCGTTGATCAGTTGGATGTCCTCGCGGACGTAGTTGTTGGCGGCAACCATGCCGCCGACCCGCTCGAAGGAGACCCGCGCCCGCTCGAGGTCCGTGGCGACGCTCCAGGGGTCGGCCATGAAGTAGAGGGCTTCGAGGTAAACGGAGAAGGGATTCACGTAGTCGGCGTAGTAGGTGAGGTTCTCGAGGTGGGCGTAACTCCGGTCGAACTGGCTTCGGAACCGGTCGTCCCGTTGAGCCCGGTCGAAGTCGAAGTTGTCGTCCCGGGTTTGATCCCGGGCTTCGTTCCTCGCCTGTTCGATGCGCCGGGCGTTCCGCCGGACCGCGTCGCGCTGGCGGTAATAGGCACGGTTGATCTCCACCCGGGCCCGGTCCGGGTCGCCGAGCTGCAGGTAATTGAGCGCCTTGTAGGTGTTCATCATCACCTTGTCGTAGGCGTAGGCGTCGTAGGGGAGCGCGTTGAGGTTGGTGACCGCCGCGGCGGCTTCGATACCGACACGAAAACGGGCCCGTTCTTCGTGGCGGTTGATTCTTTCCTCCGCCGCGTCGAAGGCCCGGTTGCTTTCCTCGTAGTTTCCGGCCGCGCGTAGGGCGGCACCGTGTTCGAGGAACCACAGAATCTCATTCCGCGTGCCGTCCCGGCGCTCGGCGGCGGCGGAAGTGACCCGGGTTGCCCGTTCCAGGTTCGCCGATTCCCAGGCGTTGCTCAGATTTCCCGCCTGCCGCGAATAACTGGCGCACCCTCCCGCGGCCAGAGAAAGGAGCAGAAGGGCGATGAGAGGACAGAGACGCAGGGGGCGTTCGATCCTGATCCCGGCACGTGCGCTACTGCCGGATGGCGCGAAACGCGGGGCCATAAGCGAGGTTCATAGTCGTGCGACAGGTTCCGGGGTCAGTCCTTGCGCCGCAGGACATGCAACCTTTCGATCCCGTAGTCTTCCTGGATTTGAGCCGTTGAGGTGAGGGGGGTGACGCGGGTGATGGTGACTTCGCCCACGGGAACCTCCTCCCGGCCCAGCGACATGCCGGTACCCGGGTCGATCAATTCCTCCCCGACTGCAAATACCTCCCAGCTCTGGCCCCGTTCCATGCCGCCGCCGTCGCCGCGGTTGATGGTGACCTGTTCGCCGGTCCTGGCAACGACCAGCGCGGGGTGGGTGTAGTCGATAACGTGCAGGGCGATCCTGTCGGCCATTTTCCGGGTGATGGCGACCAGGAGTTCGTCGCTCAGGTCGCCGTCGCGGGTGATGTGGGCGGCCTGGTCGGTGACGTCCCGGTTGCTGATTTGAAAATTGGCGGACTCCAGGAGTGTGCCCGTGGTTGAGTCGTAGATCCGCGCCACCATGGAAAAGCGGACGACCCGCCGCTGTGCCCGTTGCCCGATCGCTTCGAACTCGGCGGTTTCGACGTAATCCTGGAAATCGTCGACCACCGGCACCAGGAGGTACTTTACGCCGGAGATCTGGAACGACTCGGCCGCGTCTCCGCCTGCCTCGATCAGCCCGGACTCGACCAGGTCCTGTTCGCGGAGGATCGACGGAAGGTCGCTTCGTCTGACCACCTGGAATTTCCGCGTCGTGTTCATTCGGTCGATCAACTGTCCGTCAAGGGCTTCGAGCACGCGGTTCATCTCGTTGAGTTTACCCGCGCCGCGTACACTTTCGGCAACAGCCGGGTTCACGTTGACCTCGCTGATTCCAAGGGTGTCCAACTGCTGGGCGTTAACCGGCAGGGCGGCCAGCAGCGCGGCGGGGATCAGTATCGAGAGGAGGTTTCGAAGGATGGATTTCATGAATTCTGGAGCTGGTTTGCTGTTGGTACTTTCTAATGAGTGAGACGCCTGCTGTGATGTGGGAGCGGCTTGTGTACGGGAACGGTTGCCGCTGTAAGCCGGTTTTTCATGTTGGGGGGATTCTAGCGCCTATTCGTACCGTTTCCGGAAGAGCTCCGGGTAACGGTTTTCGATACGAATGCCTTCCTCGGTGTCGACTCGAATGTCGATGCGATAACCGCTCTGACGGAGCTTTTCAGCGTGGCCTTTCAACACGTCGACCTCGGCGTCGGCCAGTCGGGTTCCGGTTTTCAGTTCATTGAGAAATTCCGTGTAGTCCCTCCAGAGGGCGAGCCCGTCCTCCGAAGGTTCCATCGCGACGTTGAGTTCGAGCCCGTCGTAGAGATTGACCGTCCGCTCCCAGTCCTTGAAGCCGTCGCGGGAAAGTCGCATTTGGTGCAGCCCGGGGAAGGCTTCCAGGTTTCCGGGGGCGCTTCCAATCGCCACCCCGTCGAGTTCGACGGTAACCCCGTACGGGGCCATTTCGTGTGCGATATTGGAGAGGGTGACCACGCCTTCGGCGTCGATGTGAACGTCGGGAATCTCCAGGTTGCGCAGGGAAATATCGAGTTGGAAGCCGACGCGCCCGGGCATCTCCGCGGGTTCCCCGGGGGGGCGGTCGTGAATTCGCCGGGCCAGCAGGCCGGCAAGCTTGACTGACGCGTCGTCGAGCAACGCGTTGTGCAGATCGCCTTCCGTAACCGTCAGGTCGCCGGTATTGCGGTGGGTCTTGCTCACCCGGACCGTATCAGAATAGAGGCTGCCCCCTCGAACGCCGTCGAAAATTCGGTAGGTGACCCGCAGGATATTCTCCGTGTGGTCCGTTTCGACACCGTGGCCTCGGTAGCGGCGGTGGTTCCGGCCCCAGGAAGAGATTGACGCGGCGAGTATCATGTCGGCGCCCATATTCTGGGCGAGGCGCAGGGCCGATGTCCGGCTGGATAAGAGGTGGTCGAGCCGAGCGTCCGGCGTGCCCCCGGTTTCTACGGACGAGGTGTTCAAGGCGTCGATCACAATTTCCCGGCTGAGCACCGAAAAACCGAGCTCCGCGAATCTGGCGGTCAGGAGGTCTTCGAGGACGGAGGTCTTTTCCTCGAATTCCGGGCCGGCCCGGTTGGTTACGAAAACGGCGGCTGCAGGTGCTTCGTTCTCGGCCGGCAGCTCCGCGGGGAAAAGCAGGGCCAGGGTAGCGAAAACAATCAGGGTAGAGCGAAAGGAAGAGTAGGATGAGTTCATGGTCGTAACCGGTATTGATAGTGGAAAGACTGGCTTTTGACTGCGGTCAAGGTATTTGGACATCAACCCGGGCCGGATGTTGTCTTAAAAATCAGTCATTCCGCACCACCCTCAGCCGCAGAAAATGCCGATCGGCCTGGTCGGTCGGGGCGTTGGTCCTCACCACGAGGAGCTCGCCGGTATCCGTCACCACCGTGGTCTCCTCCGCGCTCCACGGGTCCGTGACCCCCAAGTCGTCGCTGATTTCGATCACGAACGTGATGTCGGTCGCTTCTGGGGACTTTTCCACCGTCATTGTGAGATGGGGCTGCCCGTCGAACTCCCGGATGTCCGTCTCTATCGGAAGGCGGCCGGCCGGTTCCAGCGGGGGCAGGCCGAGCGCGTACTTCATCAAATTGGAAACACCGTCCCCGGCAGGGGTTGCCTCCGGATCGCTGAGGTCCGGATCCTCGAGCTGCTCCTCGCTGAACTCCCGGTTGCGCCAGAGGTACCAGGGCGGCTGAGTGATCCGGTAAACGTCGCCGGTCAGGGTGGTCAGGTAAAGCTCGCCGTCGGGATCTTCGCCGAACGAGGTCGGCCGGATCAGGTTCCCGGAACTGTCGGTGAAAGCATCCGTCCAATCGGTGAAGTCGCTGACGGTTTCCCCGTCGTAACGGAGGGATTCGACAAAATCGGCCATGTAATCCGCGTAGAAATAACTTCCCCGCAGGTGGGGCATGGCTTTTCCCCGGTAGACGTAACCTCCGATAATCGCCTTCCTTCCGTCGGAAAAGTCGTATTCGTGTATCGGGTCGATCAAGTCTTCCGTGCTCGCGCCGGGATCGTTGCCGGTGAAGTGCGTGCCTTCCATAATACGCCAGCCATAGTTCTCGCCGCCGGGGCTGTCGGCGGGCTGAAAGTTGATTTCTTCCCGCTCGGACTGTCCCACGTCGGCGATCCAGAGGTCCCCGGTCTCCCGGTCGAAACTCGCCCGCCAGGGGTTGCGCAGGCCGTAGGCCCAGATTTCGGGCCGCGGGTCCTGAATCCCGTCGTCGCCGTCGGCGAAGGGATTGTCGGCGGGAATCGCGTAGTTGCGGTCCGTGTCCTCCGGAAAGTCGTCGCCGCCGCTGTCGATCCTCAGCATCGCGCCCAGCAGCGTTTCCGTTCTCTGGCCGTGATCTTGCGGATCGTTGCCGCTCCCTCCGTCGCCCGAAGCGATGTAGAGGTAGCCGTCCGGGCCGAAGCCCATCCAGCCGCCGTTATGATTGCCGAAAGGTTGGGAAACGGTCAGAAGGTCTTCGGCGCTTCCGGCGTCGGCGATGTCGGGATCCCCGGAGACCTGGTAACGCCGGATCACCGTATTGGCGTTCAGGTCGGTGAAGTTGATGTAGAACCGGCCTGTGTTCGCGTAGTCGGGATGAAATGCCAAGCCGAGGAGCCCTCGTTCGTCGCCTCCGCTCAGTGAGGGAACTTCGTCGGAGATGTCAAGGAACGGCTCCTCTCTCAGTTCTTCGTCAATCCGGTCGAATAGACGGACAGTGCCGCTCTGTTCGACAAGGAACAGCCGATCCGACTCCCCGGGGGGAGCGGTTACATAGATCGGACGGTCGAGCCCGGAGGTGACCTTTTCGAGAATGACCGGTCCGTGGGACGAGGTTTCAGCCGCCGCCGTAAGCGAGAGAAACAGGGAAAATCCCGCGACGGCGTTGCCGAAACCGAGCAAACTGATTTTCGTCGTACGGGTCACAATGCCGCCAATTTACACGTCTAGCCCATAAGGTCCAATCCTGCGGACACTTTACCCTGAAGCCAATGGCCGCACGCGGGCAATCAAGATTACGGGGTCACCCATCCGGGCAGTGAGCCGCCGCCCCTCCGGAAGATTCGAGGAGCTTCCGGTTTCCGGAACGAGTTTTGCCCGGTGTCGAATGAAGTCGACTCGTGAGCCTATCGGGGGTCGATGGTGACGCTTTTCCCGGCGTATTTCCCGCCCGGCAGGTCCACCCGAAGATCGCTGTGCTTCTGGTTGGCGTCCCAACGGGAGGTCCATTCCTCTCCGGAACCTGTAAGCTCGGCGCTGATACGGAGATGAAGCGACTCGTGCTTTCTTGCCGGATCGGCGACAGTGATCCGTTCTATGCGGCCTTCGGAGGAGTGGATCATCACCATACCCGGCCTGTCCAGCTCAACGCTAAGGCCGGGCGCCGCTTCAACTTCCCCGGCTTCGTAAAAGATTATCTGGCTCAATCCGAGGACCTCATGCGAGACTGCCTGCAGCGCGGGAGTGTTCGCCACGATCGAAACGGAGGATCCGGCCCGGTACTCCGCCACTTCGCCGGCCTCGATTCCCGGTACGACGATGTACTCGTATCCGGCACCCCGGGGAGATTTTCCGTGATCAAGCCACAGGGCGAAGACGTCCCTCTCAACCTCCTCATCCCGCACCCACGATTGCCGGTTGATATCACGGCGGTTGCCCCGGGCCGCACCCTGCCTCAAGCGGGCTTCGGTGGCGGCGGGAAAGATATAGGCGATGCCGTCGTGCCAGATCCAGGCGGTATCGCTCAGACTGTGTTCGCCGCGGTCCGGTTGAAACGTTTCACCCCCGGCATGGACCGTTGTTTGGTCCCGCAGCACAGCCTGGTTCAGGGTTGTGGCCACCGGATGGTCGTCGTCGAAATCGATTCCGGCGCCGAGGCAGACGTACTCATCGTCGAAAAAAAACCATGCCTTTCTGGCCTTCAAGGAGTCGAGAGGGCTTTCGAAGTCGAAAGCGGCGGCGCCGTAAGTGCCGTCCGAAACGCCGCCCACGAAGTCGGTGAGTCCCGCTTGGGCGATTTCGCTCGGGGAGGGAAAGTCAGGTTTCTGGACCACCGTGGTGCCGGGAATCTTCCTCCAGTCGTACACGGGGAAAATATCGGCGTACTCACGGCCGGTGCGGATGATAAAGTTGGATCCGTCGGCCAGGTAGTGATTGCGCAGCCCCTCCTCATTGTAGGGTTGCTCGACACTGTGATTGCGGGACGAATACATGCGAACCGACGTGAAATATTCCGGCCGCTGATGACTGAGGTACTCGGAGCTCCAGAAGAACTTGTTGAAGGTGAACGCGGGCTGCTTGTCGCCCCTGCGCACCGCAACCAGCTCCTCCAGTTCCTCTTTTCTGTACCCGGAGACGGCTGCCAGTGTCTCGGGAACCG
>PWMU01000097.1 GCA_003558065.1 Opitutia bacterium
CAGGATATCCTGGAGGTTGCTGATTTTCTTCTCATGAATGAGAATGTAAGCATCTTCCAGAGAAACCTCCATGGTCTCGGTGTTGGTGCAGAAATACGGGCTCAGGTAGCCCTTGTCAAACTGCATCCCTTCGACCACATCGAGGGTGGTTTCGATCGACTTGGCCTCTTCCACGGTGATGGTGCCGTCCTTGCCGACCTTGTCCATCGCGTCGGCAATGATGTCGCCGATCGGCTCGTCCCAGTTGGCCGAAACCGTCGCCACCTGCCGGACCTGCTCGCGAGTCTCAACCTTCTTGCTGACCTTGTTCAGCTCCTTGACAGCCGCATCGACAGCCTTGTCGATGCCCCGTTTCAAGTAGATCGGATTGCAGCCCGCAGTCACGTGCTTCATGCCTTCCCTGAAGATCGACTCCGCCAGCACGGTCGCGGTGGTAGTCCCGTCCCCGGCATTGTCCGAGGTCTTGGACGCAACTTCGCGCACCATCTGGGCACCCATGTTTTCATAGGGGTCCTCGAGTTCGATTTCCTTCGCGACGGTCACACCGTCCTTGGTCATCGTCGGAGACCCGAACTTTTTATCAATCAAGACATTGCGACCCTTCGGCCCCAACGTGACTTTGACGGCTCGGGAAAGTGTCTCCACTCCCTGGAGAATCTTTTTCCGTGCCGATTCTTCGAATACGAGTTGTTTGTGTGACATAATATACTTTACTGATTTTCCTTTAGATTAAACTGAAACGCATGAGTCGTTAAGAAACTACCGCGAGGATATCGTCTTCGCGAACGAGGAGAAACTTATCTCCGTCGAGCTTGACTTCGGTGCCCCCGTACTTGGAGACAATCACCTTGTCGCCGACTTTTACGTCGAAGGCCTGGACTTTGCCATTTTCATCTTTTTTGCCGGTGCCGAGAGCGACCACTTCGGCTTCCTGAGGCTTCTCTTTGGCCGTATCAGGTATAATGATACCGCCGCGGGTCTGCTCCTCTTCCTCTTCGATGTGCCTTATAAGGACACGATCGCCGAGGGGCTTAATGTTTACGCTTACTGATTTTGTCTTACTCATACTGTGATGTTTGTAGTATTGGTTTAGGTTAAGGTTGTCTGTTTGTCCGGCCGCCGGAATGCTCAACGCCTCCCGGCCGGCAGAAAAGGGTTACTGATTCTTCTTTTTATCCTCGTCGTCGACCACTTCGAAATCAGCGTCGACCACGTCTTCCTTGCCCTGGTCGCCGCCGCCCGCGGAATCCTGCTGCGCGCCTTCGCCGCCGGCGGCTTCCTGCGCCGCCCCGCCTGCGGCCTCACCCGGCTGACCCTGCTGACCCTGCTGACCGTAAAGGTCGGAGGCAATCGCTGACATCGCGGTGTTCAGGCCTTCCAGGGCCTTTTTCATCTTGTCGGCATCCTCGGACTCCAGGGCCGACTTGCCTTCGGCAATGGCATCTTCAAGAGGCTTCTTCTTGTCCGCGGCGATCTTGTCGCCGAGTTCGTTAAGCTGTTTTTCGGTCTGGTAGATCAGTGTGTCGAGCTGATTCTTGGTTTCGACAGCCTCCTTGCGTTTGCGGTCTTCCTCGGCGTGGGCCTCCGCATCCTTGCGCATCTGTTCGACCTCTTCCTCGCTCAGTCCGCCGGCATCCCTGATCGTAATGGACTGGTCCTTGCCGGTGCCCTTGTCCTTGGCCGAGACATTGAGGATGCCGTTGGCGTCGATGTCGAAAGTGACCTCGATCTGCGGCACACCCCGCGGTGCGGGCGGGATGCCGTCGAGATGGAAGGTGCCGAGAATCTTGTTGTCGTTGGCCATCGGCCGCTCGCCCTGAAGGACCTTGATCTCCACGGACGGCTGGTTGTCGCTGTACGTTGAAAAGACCTGGGACTTCTTGGTCGGGATCGTGGTATTGCGCGGAATCATCGCCGTGCACACGCCGCCGGCAGTCTCGATTCCGAGGGTCAGGGGGGTCACATCGAGGAGCAATACATCCTTCATGTCGCCGGACAACACCGCACCCTGGATAGCGGCGCCTACTGCCACTACCTCGTCCGGATTGACGCCCTTGTGCGGGTCTTTGCCCGCCAGCTCCTTGGCGATTTCAATCACCCGCGGAGCACGGGTCATGCCCCCTACCAGCACCAACTCGTCGATATCGGACGCGCTATAGCCGGCATCCTTCAGACAGAGCTTGAAGGGCTCGATCGTCCGGTCGAACAGGTGGTCGCAGATCTGGTTGAACTGGGAACGGGAAAGGGTGACGTTCAGGTGCTTCGGGCCGCTCGCATCGGCCGTGATGAACGGAAGGTTGATATCCACCGACTGGGTGGAGGAAAGCGCGATTTTGGCCTTCTCGGCCTCTTCCTTCAAACGCTGCACCGCCATCGGGTCCTTGCCGAGGTCAATGCCGTTGTCTTTTTTGAAAGTATCGACGAGCCACTTGATGATCGCATCATCCCAGTTATCCCCCCCGAGGTGGGTGTCGCCGTGGGTCGCTTTCACTTCGAAAACACCGTCGCCGATCTCGAGGATGGTGACATCGAACGTGCCGCCGCCGAGGTCGTAAACGGCGATTTTTTCGTCTTTTTTCTTGTCGAGGCCGTAGGCGAGAGAAGCGGCGGTCGGCTCATTGATGATTCTGAGGACTTCTAGGCCGGCGATTTTGCCCGCGTCCTTGGTGGCCTGCCGCTGGGAATCGTTGAAATAGGCGGGGACGGTGATCACGGCCTGGGTCACCTTCTCGCCGAGGTAGCTTTCCGCATCGGCTTTGAGCTTGCCCAGGACGAACGAAGCCATCTGCTGGGGACTGTAGCTCTGGGTCTTGTCCCCTTCCTTGACTTCGATGTAGGCGTCGCCATTCTTACCTTCCACCACCTTAAAGGGAAGGTTGCTCACCTCGTCCTTGATTTCCGAAAACCTGCGGCCGATCAGTCGTTTAGTGGAAAAAACCGTATTCTGAGGATTGGTCACCGCCTGTCTTTTAGCGGATTGGCCGACCAGCCGCTCGCCGTCTTTAGTGAAGGCGACAACCGACGGGGTAGTACGGGCTCCCTCGGCATTGGGGATGACCGTGGACTCTCCCCCTTCCATTACCGCCATGCATGAATTAGTGGTCCCTAGATCAATTCCTAAAATCTTACTCATAGCCAATCTAATAAGCATTCGCTATGCCACTCATGGATAATTATTTTATATTAATATTTATCAGATACTTATGATATCCATTAAAAACCAATAACCCCATTTTATTCTTAAAAAGTGTCATTCCGGCTCACCTCTGTCTCACTCCGGCGCCTCACTTTCCCACCACTGACACACCCGTGAACCGGCCGTATCCCTCCTTCGAAAATAGCCGAACGGAAAGGCTTCGCATGGGCCGGGGTTTCTGGTAAATGACTTGTCTCCCATATGGCAAAGAAGAAGAAAGAGAAAGCCGATCTTGAAGCGCTGAACTCGCATTTCATGCTGATTCCCCGCATGGACGCGTCAACTGCCCGGGACCTGATCGATCTGGGATTTTCGCGGATCTACGAACTCTCCGGCCGCTCCCCTGATTCGCTTTACGAGACCCTCAAACAGAAGAACCCTGATATTCCGAAGCTCAAATTGCATTTACTGCGAATGGCGGTTTATTATTCGGAAGAATCGAATCCAGACCCGAAAATGTTGCGGCCGGAAGTCTGGATGGATTGATTCTGAACCCGGCATTCTCCGTTCGAACCGAACCGACACATGAGCTCTTTTTCAGAACCCGCTATACCGGAAGTGCTTCCGGTGATGACCCTTCCCGGAACCGTTTTCTTCCCTCAAGTTGTCCTGCCGCTGCACATATTCGAGCCCCGGTACCGGGAAATGCTTGGGGATGTATTGACCGGCGACCGGATCTTCGCGGTCGCCTCGCTCGACACGGAAACCACGGAAGTCGCGGAAGACGAAGTACCGGCCCACCCGATCGCGACTGCCGGAATTATCCGCGGTTGCCAGGCCAACAGCGACGGCACCTCCGACCTGTTGCTGCAGGGGCTCTGCCGGATTGCGTTTATCGGTACGGTGACGGAAGCGCCCTACCGGATCATGGAGACCCGGCTTCTGACTTCGGTGCCGGGCGGGAGCCCGCAGATCCTGGAGTCACTGAAGCGCCAGCTGGTCAACATCCTTAAGGTCAAGAGCAAGCTGGGCGTGCCGCTTTCCTGCGAATTGCTCGCCTGCCTGGAACAGATGGAGGAACCGGAAGCGATCGTCGACCTGGCCGCCTATGCGATGTGCCCCGACCCCGGCCTCCGGCAGTCGCTTCTCGAAACCCTCAACACGCGCCTGCGGCTGGAACGGATGCTCAAGGCAATGCGCAGGGACGTTTGGAAACTGCGTATGGCGCAAAAGCTTCAGGGCTGCCTCGACGACGACGAAATCGAAAACAATTAGCCTCATTCTCCACGTCGTGCCAGTCGACCGGCTTCCCGGTACTGCTCACGAAATCCGGCCCCCAATTCCCTCGCCAGGCGAACTTCGTCCAGTGGATCCGACGATCGGATCGCGGCGCTCACGGTGTTCCGCGTCGCGGGATAGGAGACCCGCGAGACATCGAAGAACAATTCAGTGGCCTTTTCCGGAAAATCGGCGCGGACGAGCTCGCGCCAGGCCGCGCGCAGTTCGTCGTGAACGTCGAGGCACATGACGCGAATGATAAAACTCATCTCCCGAAACAAGGGCCCTGTCCATTCGGAATGGTACACGAAGTCCTCCGCGGTTTCGTAGGGAAAGATATCCGGGTCGGAACGATCGGACCGGAACTCATCCGAATAAAACTCCTTGCGTATCGGCAGGCGCCGGAGCGCGAAGCGTTGGGGGCCGCCCGGCGTGCCCGGACGCAGATTCCAGAGCTTCTGCCCTTCCAGGGAAAGCGTGTACTCGATAAAGGCGCGCGCCAGATCGGGATTGGGCGCCCCGCGAAACATCCCGATCGGGTCGACGGAGATCGTCGACCCGCCCACCGGCGTCACGTACCGGAACCGGTCCGAGCCGCGGCGCACGAGCATTTCCTCCTGAAACCTCCCGTAGAAATCGATACTCATTCCCGCCGCGGCATCGCCCAGGGCAACATCGACAATCGGCTTGGTCGCGGAGTCGGTAAAGTAGCGGGCATTGCCGCCCATGGCCTGAATCAGGCGCATGCCGCGTTCCCAGCCATCGGCAACGTAGTCCCCTTCTCCGTCCCTCTCGGCGCGAACCGTCTGGATCTGTTCCTGGATCACCATCTCGAACGCCTTCGCGATCGACCCGCTCTTGGTCGGGTCCGCCAGTCCCAGCTCTCCGAACAGCCGGGGATCGGCCAGGTCGTCCCAGGTTTCCGGATACCGATCGAACCCGATCCGTTCCAGCGATACCTTATTGTAAATGATCCCGAAGCTGGAGAGCACGACACCGATCCAACGGTCCTGCGCGTCGCGAAACGGTTCCCCGGAGAGTTCGAGGGGAATGGATTCATCCTCAAACCACTCCGGCCGCACCTCGCGGACACCCGAGTCGACAAGCCGCCCGGCCGCCGCCTGCCGCGAAAACTCGAAACTGCCGCCCCCGAAAAACAAATCGATCCCGATGCCGACATTCGATCGCAGGAACGCCTGTCGCGCCGCTTCCTCCACCGAATCATCATCGGGATCGTCGCGGAGGACCATCCTTGGATTATCGAACGCCCCGAGCACGCGCCGACTCCAGGGCTCGCCCAATTCGCGGATCCAGTAATTGCGAAAGGCGGCCTGGTATTCGGACGCCACCAGGCGGGCAATCTCACTCGTGCCACCCGGTATCCTCCAGTCAACCCGCACCACCTCCCCGGTACGCTCCTCGTACCAGTCCCGGAATCCTCGGGAAAGCTCATGACGAATCGCCTCGTTGTGCGGCGTCACGACAACCAGCTCCCTGTCGTAATCCCGCCGTTCCTCCGCCGGCGGTCTGAAGACAAAGGGGAGGCCGACGACGACCGCCAGCGCCAATATCATTGCAATCTTTCGTATCATCGGCCACTGCCTTCCGCAAATCCTGTTATCCCGAATTCCACAAACACCTCAGGATCCCGGTCCCGCGGAATCCGGCGGCCTCCCTAAAACCACGACATCTTCGGGATCCACGGAGGCATAAAACTCCTGGCCGGCCACATCACCGAGAAAGCGGGGATTCAACTCGAATACCTTCAGGGTACTTTCCCCGGATTCGAATTCGTGCTGTGAAATCTCACCGAGATAGACCGTTTTTCGTATCTTTCCCGGAATTGAATTCGTTTCGTCGCGGAATCGATCGAGACGCCAGCTTTCGGGGCGGATAGACAGCAGAACCTTCGTTCCTTCAGCCTGATCTCCGTTTCCGTTCGAACACACGCCCTGAAATTCACCCAGCGCTGTGTCGACACTCGCCATACCCGCACCCGACCGCATGATCACGCCTTCCACGAAATTGGTTTCCCCGATGAAGTGTGCCACGGTCTCCGAAGCCGGACGACGGTAGATCTCCCAGGGCGTCCCGACCTGGAGCAATTTCCCGGAATCCAGGACCGCAAGCCGGTCCGACATCGCCAGCGCTTCCTTCTGATCATGCGTCACATAAACCGCGGTCAGCTCGAACTCTTTGCAAATACGGCGGATCTCGCCACGCATTTCCAGGCGCAGCTTGGCGTCGAGGTTGGAAAGCGGCTCGTCGAGAAAGAGGCATTGTGGCCGAATCACCAGCGCCCGCGCCAAAGCCACCCGCTGCTGTTGGCCGCCCGAAAGCTGATTCGGTTTGCGCGCGGCATACTCGTCCATCCGAACCGATTCCAGCGCCTCGCGAACCCGCCGGCGGATCTCCCGCCTGGACACTTTTCGTTCCTCCAGGCCGAAGGCCACATTCTTCTCCACGGTCAAATGCGGCCACAACGCATAGCTCTGGAACATCATTCCCGTGTTGCGCTTGTGAGCGGGAACCCGGGTTACCTCTTCCCTGCCAAAAAAGATGCGTCCCGCATCCGGCGTGTAGAAGCCTGCCATGCTCCGCAACAACGTGGTCTTACCGCAACCGCTCGGGCCCAGCAGGAAAAACAGTTCGCCCGGCTCGATATCCAGGCTCAGGTCGTCGAGTGCCTTCACCTCGCCGAACGTCTTCGTGAGTCCTCTGACCGAAATGGAAATCATAAACCTCACCCATAGCAACCGCCACATCGGAAAAGACAAGCCAGAATCGGAGGGGCGGGCTTGCGCCAGCGAGGAAGGGCCCCGCCGCCTTTAGAGTTTTCATGTCAGGTCGGAGAAATCAGTTGATATCCGAAATCGAATCAAGTGGATATACCGGCCGCTGCAGCCGCTTGCAGGGACATTCCTGTCCTGATTCACTCCAGTTACGTGAATGAGGATCCCTGGTCGCAGTCGTCCGATATCCTGGACCTCGCCGAGGCCCATTCCGACATCCGTTTCTGCCTCGCCCATTCCTGCCGGTTCGACCGGGCCTGCCTCGCCCGCCTGGCCGCGCTTCCCAATTGCTGGTTCGACTGCTCGGCCCATGGCATTCATTGCGACGCCGTCCTTCGGGAACTTCCAATCATCGCGCCGAAGAACGAACGCTTCCCCTCCGACTACACACGGCCGGAACAGGTTCTCGCCAACCTCGCCGAATCCTATCCGGACCGGCTCATGTGGGGCACCGACTCCCCCTTCTACAGTTACGTGGCCCGCCACAAGGACTCCCTTGTCTCCCTCCGATCGAGCTACGCCCGCGAAGCCTCCTGCCTCCAGGCTCTGTCCGGGGACGCGCTCGACCGGATCACCCGGGGCAACATCCTCGAGTTCCTGAACCTGCCCGATCACGCTCTCCCGTAACCCCGCCGGAATCATTCCGTTCCCGACACGGCCCATGCCGGATCGAAACGCCCGCGACCGGCCGCTGCTGATTTGAAACTTGCGGTCTCCGTGTTCCAGGCTATCACCAAGGTGCGATGCTGAATTACATCTGGCTCGGGCTTATCCTGGCCGCCGTAGTGATCGGGGGCGCCACAGGCCGCATGGAGGAAGTGACCGGCGGCGCGCTGGATTCGGCCCGGATGGCCGTGATGAACATCGCCCTTCCCTTGGCCGGCGTCATGGCCCTGTGGCTCGGCATCATGAAGCTGGCCGAGAAATCCGGAATCATTTACCTCATTGCCGCGGCCATCCGACCGGCGCTTGGCAAACTGTTTCCGGACATCCCGCGCGAGCATCCCGCGCTGGGCGCCATCGTGATGAACATCGCCGCGAACATGCTCGGCCTGGGAAACGCCGCCACGCCTTTCGGCATCAAGGCCATGCGCTACCTCGACCAGTTGTCTCCCACCCCCGGAGTGGCGACCAATGCGATGTGCACGCTGCTTGCGATCAACACCAGCTCGGTGCAGCTCGTTTCTCTGACGACCGTCGGAATATTTGTCGCCGCCGGCTCCGCCATGCCCACGGCGTTCATCGGCACCGCCCTGGTCGCCACGATCTGCTCGACAACGGTCGGGATCATCGCCGTGAAAACACTGGAAAAGCTCCCTGTCTTCCGTATGCCCGCACCCACGGAAGCTGAAATGGAGAAGTTCCGGGCGGAGGCCGGTGATCCGGCTGATGACGAGGCCGCTTTAACCATGGCACGGCCCGGACCGATGGCCTGGTGGAAGAAGGGCGTCCTGATCCTGTTTTTCGCGGGTTTCGGTTTCCTCTTCGCTTCGGAACTCCACTTCCCGCTTCAATTCTGGAGCGAAACCGTCGAGAACATTATGCCCCACGAAAACAGGGATGACGATGTAGACAACACCAATGAAGCCGCCGAAGCCGCGCACAGCGAAGAGCGGCGGAACCCGGCCCTCCAGGTTTTTTCCACGGTCATGGAAGCGATGGCGCTTTTGGCCATTCCTTTCCTTGTGGGATTCTTTCCCCTGTTCGCCTCCCTGCAGGGGGTTAAAGTGTACGAAGAGTTCGTCGAAGGAGCCAAAGAAGGCTTTCAGGTCGCCGTGCGGATCATTCCCTACCTGGTGGCGATTCTGATCGCGATCGGAATGTTCCGCGAAGCCGGAGGCATCGAGTTGCTCGGGGTCATTCTGGGACCGTTTCTTCTCATGGTCGGATTTCCCGTGGACTTGCTGCCGATCGCGATCATGCGACCCCTGAGCGGCAGCGGCACTCTCGGACTGCTGGGCGATGTCGTAGCTACCCACGGCCCCGACAGCTTCACCGCCCGGGCCGCCGGAACCATGGCCGGCAGCACGGAGACCACTTTTTACGTCCTGGCTGTCTATTTCGGCGCCGTGGGTGTCCACCGGACCCGTCACGCGGTCCCGGCCGGACTGCTCGCGGACCTGGCCGGAGTCATCGCCGCGGTCACTGTCGCCACCATCGTGTTCGCGTGAATTGTGAACGAAACCGATTAGAAACTCGTCACTCATAATGACCGGCCTGCGGACTGTACCGAATCACCCGTCGCGGCAGAATATCTATCGCGGGAATCTCCCGGCGTTCCCCCGGATGGCCGTAAGTTACACGGCAATCCGGGAGACGATCCGGGGTCTGCGGTCAGAGAACGATTCCGCCTACTCGCGGTACCTCACGCGTACGCGGGCATAATTGATAGGAAATCGCTTTTCAGCGGCACGGGCACCCGCCCGCTGGAACCGGTCTGAAGGAGCGCTTTCATGGAGAAGAGAGTGCGGTAACCGCCCAGGAATGTAAAGCCCTCTGACAGATCGGCCTCATGAGGGGCTTAATGGGTGGGTGAAACACTGCCATTGAGTGTGAAACGGGGCTCGATGCCGTTCGGCGCAAGGCGGCACAGGTCCTTGAGCAGGTCGCGGTTGAAGCGGAAGTAGGGGCGCAGCATCTTCGGGATGCCGAAGGTGAAATGCCGGTGCGGGACGGGAAAGAGGATCGTCTCGGTCGGCAGCGCCCCGAAGAGTTGGACTTTTTTCTGGTGGCAGGAG
>PWMU01000009.1 GCA_003558065.1 Opitutia bacterium
CCCGTGGTTGTGGCGACCGGGTTTATCCCGGGAGATCCGGGAACCCGGAGAATCGGGGGATAAACCCCCTCGCTACGAAGAATTCCGAAAACTTGATGACGGAGAGTATATCATGCGCGCGCAGCGAGCTGTCAACGCACGTTACATTCCGTCCGCGATGGACGCGGCGGTCGTGGGAGGAAGCCCGCGATAACAGCTTGGGCGTTTAGGCCCGGCGTTCGGTCGGCTCGTTGTAGGAGCGGGTTTACCCCGCGATCCCCTAGCAGGAACGTATCTCCCTGCGGGACTTCAATCCTCTGATCCGCGACATCGAATGCGCGCCTGGTCGCGGCATAAAGCCGCTTCTGCAGAGGTGTTCCCATCGCCCTGCAGTCCCTGGGGCGAGTGGGATTTTATAAAAATGCAGGTCGTCGGTTATCCGACAAATTTTGTCCTTAAATAATCAAATACTGTACTTATGACCCGTTGATTAAAATCGGGCGTAAATCCGTAAATGGCTGTGCACAAATATTATAAAAATCCCAGTGCCATCTGGCACGCGGCAAGCTATTGAGGGGAAACATGGCGGAAGCCGGTTCGCCAAACGTTTCACCCACAACCCACGAAAACAAATGACTGTCGAAACCACGGATTGGAAATCGTTGCGCCGCGTGCTGGGCGTACAGACGCAGGTGGCCTTCAATGACAACGCGGCCAAGCTGATGTTGGTTCTTCTGGCGATTTCGCCGGGCGTATTGCCGGAGGGTTGGGCGGTGCCGGTGGTCGGCGCTTTGAGCGTGCTTTTGATTTTCCCGTTCATTGCCGTTTCTCCGGTGGCCGGGTGGCTGGCGGACCGGTTTTCCAAGCGGACGGTTCTGCAGGCGGGGCTCGGCATGCAGGCCGGGGTGATGGCGCTGCTGGCCGGCTCGCTGTATTTCCGGAGCATGACGGCCGCGATGGCATGCTTCGGATTGCTGGCGGTGCAGTCGGCGCTCTTCTCGCCGGCCAAGCGCGGGATCCTGAAAGAGCTGGCGGGCACCGGCCGGCTTTCGCTGGCGGTCGGTTGGATGGAGATGTTGACCATCACGGCCATCCTTGTGGGCAGCCTGTGCGGGGCGCTGTTCTTTGATCTGTTCTCGCGCGCCTCCGGCGGTCCCTGGGACGGGGCGTTCCTGGTGGCTTCGCTGCTTCTCGGGGCGTCGCTCCTGGCCTGGGTCGCTTTTCAGGGAGTCGCGTCGACTCCCGCTCAGAGCGCGGAACCGTACCGGGCCCGCATCTGGTGGCGGCACTTCGTCCACCTCGGCGAACTGTGGCGGGAGCGCTCACTGTTCCGCGCGGGCCTGGGCGGGACGTTTTTCTTTTCCCTGGGAGGGCTGCTCTACCTGACCCTGGTGCAAATCGCGGACGGCGCCTACCGCGGGGAAAACGGAACGGGAAGTTTCACCGCACTGATGCTGGGTTTCCTCGGGTGCGGCGCCGTGTCCGGGCATTTGGCTGCCGGGGTGCTGTCGCGGGGACGCGTGGAACTCGGCCTGGTCCCGATCGGGTGCCTCGGGATCGCCGCCGGACTCGGCGTGCTTGCGGCTTCGACTCCCGGATCGATGTTTTTCCTCGCCGCGCTTGCCGGGCTCGGTTTTGCCGGGGGACTTTTTCTCGTGCCCTTGTACGCCTTCCTCCAGGACCGTGCCGGCGACCATCGCCGCGGCCGGATTCTCGCGGCTGTCAATATCATGGAAAGTATCGGCGGGATCGCTGCGGCGGGTTTGTACGTGTTGATGGCGCGCGTCCTGGAGCTGACGCCCGGACAGCAGATGGTGGTCATGATGGCGCTTACCCTGATCGTCGGGCTGTACATCGTCCGGCTCCTTCCGGACCATTTTGCAGTCGGGATCGTGCGGGTGCTGGCCTGGCCGTTGTACCGCTTTCAGGTTCGCGGATTGGAAAATCTGCCGGGAAAAGGCGGAGCCGTGGTGATCGCCAACCACGCCTCGCACCTCGACGCGGTTTTCCTGCAACTGGTCTCCCCGCGGCGCCTGCACTTTCTCGCCGCGTCAAGTCTGGAACGTCACGGGTGGCTCCGTTGGGTCTTCCGGCTGTTTTCCGTCATTCCCGTTTCCCCGCAGCGCGCCAGGGAGGCGTTGAAGACGGCCGCCGAACGGGCGGCCAACGGCGAAATCGTCTGCATTTTTCCCGAGGGAGCGGTTACGCGAACCGGAACGCTCCTGGAATTGAAGGAGGGTTTTACGCGGCTCGCCCGCCGCTCCGGGGCGCCGGTCGTCCCGGTTTACCTGGACCGGGCGTGGGGATCGCTTTTCTCTTTCCGGGGCGGCCGGTTCCTCCGCAAATTTCCCCGGCGCCTCCCGTATTCGGTGAGCGTCTCGATCGGCGAGGCCATTCCGGCGCAAGAGGCGACGGTCGATCGCGCGCGCAAGGCCCTGTACGACCTGGGTGAAGCCGCTTTCCGGACACGCCCGGAACTCGGCCGTCACCTGGGCCGCGAATGCGTTCGCGCGCTGAGCCGCCGTCCGTGGCGCACCGCCCTGGTCGATCATTCCCAGGCCCGCCGGGAACTGGCCCGGGGCAAACTGCTCGCCGCATCGGTCGTCCTTTCACGGCGGATACGAAGAACGTTTCCGGAGCGGCGCGTCGGGATCGTTCTTCCCCCCGGCATCGGGGGCGCCATCGCCAACCTCGCGGTCGTGCTGGCCGGGAAGATTCCGGTCAATCTCAACTTCACCGCGGGGCGGGAGGCGTTGGCGGCGAGCCTGGAAAAGGCGGGCGTGAGCACGGTCCTGACCGCGGACGCCATGAAAGCCAGGCTTCGGGATTTTCCCTGGCCGGAGAAAACGATCGACCTGGGCCGGTTGCTGAAAGACTGCGGACGCCTGCGGATTTTCGGCTGGCTCGTTGCCGTCCTGGCCCTGCCTCCCGCAGTCGTCAGCCGGATTCTCGACCTGCCGCGTCACGGCGGCGACGCGGAGGCCGGGCTGCTCTTTACCAGCGGAAGCTCGGGCGTTCCCAAGGGCGTTCCCCTCACTCACCGCAACATCCTTGGGAACGTCGAGCAGATCGACGACATGGAGGTGATCACGTCCGGGGACACCCTGCTCGCCAGCCTGCCCCTCTTTCACAGTTTCGGGTTCACCGTCACCTTGTGGTCGGCGCTTCTGAAGGGCGTGCGTGTGGCAAGCGTTCCCTCCCCGCTCGACGCCCGCGGGATCGCTTCGGTGATCGCGGAGGAACGCGCCACCGTCCACGTGGGCACCCCGACTTTCCTGCGCTCGCTGATGAAGCAGGCGTCTCCGGAACAGCTCCGTTCGCTCCGGATGGTCGTCTGCGGCGCGGAGAAACTCCCGGACGAATTATCAGGGGCTTTCCTGAAGAAATTCGGCGTTCCGGTTCTCCAGGGATACGGATTGACCGAAACCACGCCGGTGGCCGCGGTCAATGTCCCCGATCCCGAGCAACCGCCCTTGTCCACCGCGGACCACCGCGGACAGAAGCCCGGGTCGGTCGGTCGCCTGGTCCCCGGAATGAGCGCTCGTATCCTTTGCCCCGATACGGAATCGGAGCTTCTGCTGGGGGAGAAGGGAATTCTCTGCCTGCGCGGTGCCAACGTTTTCTCCGGGTACCTCGACGACGAAATCGGAACCCGTGAGTGCTTCCGCGGCGCCTGGTTCGTGACCGGCGATCTCGCGCGGATCGACTCCGACGGGTTTTTGTTCATCGAGGGACGGCTGTCGCGCTTCTCGAAGATCGGGGGCGAAATGATCCCCCACTGCCGGGTGGAGGAGAAGGTCGCCGAAGCGCTCGGTCTGGACCCGTCCGGTCCGCCCGCCGCAGTGGTTACGGCCGTTCCCGATGAAGAGAAAGGGGAGGCCCTCGTCCTGCTGACTACCGCGGCCGTGGAACCGGACACGTTGCGCCGCCGCCTTGCGGACGCCGGCCTGCCGAATCTCTGGCTTCCGCGTATCGTCCGTACCGTCGAGGAGATTCCCTTGCTCGGTTCCGGAAAACTCGATCTTAAAACCTGCCGCCGCCTGGCGGAGGAAACCCCGGCGGCCGTATGAACGTGTTCATGTTATTTATACTGATTCATTTTGGCGTGGCGGGAACGGGAGACGGTTCGCCAATGGACGAGCGATTGGAGATCCCGGAGGACAGGGAGGTTGTGGTGCTTCTTCACGGCATTCGACGCACGCCGCGTTCCCTGGAAAAGCTGGAGCGCCGTCTCGAATCCAAACCGCTAACGAAAGGGGAATCATGATACTCGCCAATCTCACCTTCGCCTGGTGTTGGTTCCTGCTTTGCCTCGTTTCGGGTACCGGCCTGTTCACGTGCGTCCTGATGGGCCATGCAATCAACGGAGGAGGATCGTTATGAAAATCGGACTTATTGCCATGAGTGGCGTTCGCGCCTGCGACGAAGAGCTTATGCGACTCGGGCTGACCCTTCCGGGGGTTGTCGAACGCAGCAAAACCATCGCTTCCCTGCCGAGCCTCGGCCTGTTAACCCTTGCCGGAATGACGTCCCCGCGTCACAGTATCCGCTACCTCGAGATCGAACGGGTGCGCGACGTTTCAGAATGGCCGGAATTCGATCTGGTGGCGATTTCCACATTCACCGCTCAGGCTTATGACTCGTACGCCGTGGCCGACCGTTACCGGCGGGCGGGTGCGTCCGTGGTGATCGGCGGGCTTCACGCGAGTGTCATGCCGGAGGAAGCGTCGGGCCACGCGGACGCGGTGGTGGTGGGAGAGGGAGAGCTCTGCTGGGAAAAGGTGCTCCGCGACGCGGAGGCCGGTGAGCTGAGACCCTTTTATTACGCCAGGCCCCGTGAGTTCGACCTGGCCCAAGCGCCGATGCCGGCGTACGACTTGCTCGATATCGACCGTTATAACCGGATCACCGTTCAGACCACCCGAGGCTGCCCGCTCCGCTGTTCCTTTTGCGCCAGCTCCATTCTGCTCACCCGGCGGTACAAACAGAAGCCCATCGAAAAAGTGCTGGCCGAGATCGATCGCGTGCGCGAACTTTGGCCCCGGCCGTTTCTCGAGTTTGCGGATGACAACAGTTTCATCCATAAGGACTACTGGAAAGAGTTGCTTCCGAGGCTCGCACGGCGGCGGACGCGTTGGTTTACGGAGACCGATATTTCCGTGGCCGACGACGTGGACCTGTTGCGCCATATGCGGCGCGCCGGATGCAAGCAGGTCCTCATCGGCCTGGAAAGCCCGGTCACTGAGGGGTTGAAGGGACTGGAACTTCGGAGCGACTGGAAGCATAAGAAACTTCCTTACTACAAGGAAGCCGTTCGCCGGATCCAGTCGCAGGGAATCCGGGTCAACGGTTGTTTCGTTCTCGGCCTGGACGGGCATAAGCCCGGCATCTTCGATCGCGTGTTCGACTTTGCGCGGGAACTGGAGCTTTTCGACGTGCAGGTCACGTTGCAGACGCCCTTTCCCGGCACGCCCCTCTATGAGAAGCTCCGGCAGAGCAACCGTCTTACCGAAGAGCGAGCCTGGCACAAATGCACCCTGTTCGATCTCCTGTACGAACCGACCCCGATGACGCGAGAGGAATTGACGGAGGGGTTTCGCAACCTCGTGACCCGTCTCTACAGCGATGACGCCACCAAATGGAGGCGAGACGTTTTCAGGCGCAAGTACCTGGGAAACACTGTTAAAAAAACAGCGCTGACTGTTTGAGACCGTTGCGATTTCCCGCCGCGGCGTTCATGCCCCATCTCCAACCCCCGGGAGCCCTCCGGAAAGAGCGGACCGTCCGTCGCCTTCGAGGAGAAACACGTCAGGTAACATGAACGGAAAAATCTCCGGATTGCCCTTTCGACACACCCGATTCGACTACTTTGTCTTCGATCTCTTGCTTGCTGTCGAGGCGGATTCACACGCGAGTTCGTAGGGCGTCGACGCTCACCAGGTGCGGTGCGGCGGCAATCCAAGCGCAGAGGACGCCGATCTCGCGCAATTCCCCATCAGGATCGTCGGCCGACGGCAACGAACTCAGGCCCCCGGCAACATGGCCCGGCCTGACCCCGTTCGGCCCGCAGCGGGCCGAATTCCATTCGGTCGATCACGACAATAATTTTCCCAGCTGGGAAAATTATTGTCGTCGAGGGAGGTTTTTTTGGGGGCAGCATGCTGCGACCCATAGTCGGCATTTCGGATTGGATTCCCAGTGATTTACCTATCCGGTTTCACTGCACCGGTTACGCCGTGACCCCTGCCAGAGCAGCCCGCCAGGCCTAGGTTGGCTACAGCTCCGCACTCGGCCTGACCCCTGCGCGATGACCTCGCTCCGTAACCTCGTCACCCGAGCCCGACCCGCCGCTTCGTGCCCGACCGAGTTTCTTGTCCGCCGCCTGCGTGCTGCATGGCTCGTAGAGAGCCGTGGGAAACCTGGAAGACTTCCTCTTGCGGGGTTCCGAACACCTGCAAACCCCATTCCATGCGCCTGTACGGCATCGCTCCCCGCGGGTTCAGACACGCCCAAATCGGGAAAACCGCATCGATCGGCCCGCCCAAAATACCTCCGTACGGCATCGGGGCCGTATTACGCTCTATCGCGGTATTTCATCCATCCATTAAGCCCCTCTTAAGGCTGGCCTGTCAGAGGGCTTGACATTTCTGTCCGGTTTCCGAAAATCACTGATGAAAGCGCTCCTCCAGGGCCGGTTACAACGGGCAGTGACCCATACCGTTTGAAGTGCGATTTCTTATCAATCCGCCGGGTTGGGTTCGTGCTGAACGATTCGTTTTATACTCCCCGTCGCCAAGTTTTCGGATTTCTTCGTAGCGAGGGGGTTTATCCCCCGATTCGCCAAACCCCCGGATCTCCCGGGATAAACCCGGTCGCCACAACCACGGGAGTGCCGCTGTTTTCGAAAAACTTGATGACGGAGAGTATACCTTGGCCATTCATCTACCGTCTTATCCATGACGAACCTGCCGCACTCATCCGAACGCACGCCGCTGAGAGCCATTCCTCCGTCATATCCGCAGCCTGGTCGGCCCGTCTCCCTTTTTTCCGCGTTCCGGGGTCACAGTCCTTTATGAGCGAATGGTCCCCCATAACACAGACGGGCGCCTTCTCCGAAGGGCAAGCGGAACTCTACCGGCAACTGGTGGAGGATACTTCGTCGCTGATCTGCACGTTTCTTCCGGACAGCACGCTCACCTTCGTCAACGCCGCGTACGCCAGGTTTTTCGACAAGCGTCCCGAGGAACTGGCGGGCAGGAAATTCCTCGATCTGATTCCCTCGGAGGAGGATCGCCGTGCGATCCGGGCACGATTTACTTCCCTGACTCCGAAAGAACGCGCGGTTACCTACGAACAGCCGATTCTTGCGCTTGGAGGCGAAGAGTGCTGGCAGCGCTGGGCCTACCGGGCCTTTTTCGACGACAACGGTCACGTACTTTACTATCAGGGGACCGGAGAAGATATATCGGAACTCCACCAACGGGAACATGGACTCGCGTTGTACCGGACCGCCCTGGAATCGACGGTCGAAGCGGTCTTTCTGACGAACGGGGAAGGCAACATTGTCTGGATCAATCGGGGGCTAACGACTCTCACCGGGTACACCCTGGAGGAAGCCGCCGGCTGCAATCCCCGCGAGGTATTCAAGTCGGGGCATCAGGACGAGGCGCATTACCGGGAACTCTGGAAAACGATTCGTTCCGGGGAGACCTGGCGGGGGGATGTCGTGAACCGGCGCAAGGACGGCTCGCTCTACCATGCCGAAGAGACGATTACTCCGGTCCGGGGGCTCAAGGGGGAGATCACGCATTTCGTTTCCGTCCTTCACGACATCACCGGGCGGCTGCGGATACTCGAGGCGCTGCGGGATTCGGAAGAGCGCTTCCGGACCCTCGTTCAAGAGGCCCGCGACGCGATTTTCGTCCTTTCGGTCGAGGGGAATCTGGTCTCGCTGAACCCCGCCGCCGAACGGATTACCGGCATCCCGCGGGAGGACATGCTCGGGGAGCACTTTCTCACTATAGTTCACCCGGACGACCACGCCCGCACGATCGGCCTGTTCGATCGCACGTTCCAGGGCGAGCTTCCGGCGCCGTTCGAGATCCGGGTGCGGCACGCAACGGGCGACTATATCCCCATGGAATGTATGACCACGCCGCAGTACCGGAAGGAACGCATCGTCGGGGTCATGGGGGTCGCCCGCGACATTCGCGACCGGCGCGCCCTGGAGGAACAGGTCCGCCAGCTTCAGAAACTTGACTCGATTGGGCGTTTGACCGCCGGCATCGCCCACGATTTCAACAACATGCTGACCGTCCAGGAAGGCTATCTGTCGCTTCTGTGCGACGATCCGGAAATGCCGGATCGCTTCCGGCCGAATCTCCGGGAGGTTGCCCTGGCCACCGACCGCGCCGCCCGCCTGACCCGCCAGTTGCTGCTGTTCAGCCGCAAACAGGTCATGGACGCCCGCAGCATCGATCTGGGGGAAATGGTTCACAACCTGTCCAAGATGCTCGCACGTATCATCGGCGAACACATCGTCCTGGAAATCCACTGCTCCGAAAACCTTCCCCCTGTCCGCGCCGACGCCGGCATGCTCGAACAGGTGATCTTCAATCTCTCGATCAACGCCCGCGACGCGATGCCGGAGGGGGGACGGCTCGCCCTCACCGTTGATCCGGTGCGGCTCGATGCGCGAGACACCGGTCGCCACCCCGAAGCCCGGCCCGGCTGTTTTCTTCGCCTGACGGTGTCCGATACGGGCCACGGGATGACCCCGGATACCCTGGAACATGCCTTCGAGCCGTTTTTCACGACCAAGGAAACCGGCAAGGGTACCGGACTCGGCCTGTCCACAACCTACGGTGTCATCAAACAACACGAGGGCTGGATCGAAGTGACGAGCCGGCCGGAAAAGGGGACCACCTTCACGATCCACCTTCCGGTCGATACCGGCGACGCTGCACCTTCGGCTTCCCGACCGATCCTGTCGGCCGAAGAACGGAGCGGGAACGAGACCGTCCTGCTGGTGGAAGACGATCCGGCGGTGCTGGAAATGGTCCGGCTAATCCTTTCGCAACAAGGATACCGCGTCCTTACCGCCGAATCCGGTACGATGGCGCTGGAACAATGGAAAGCCCACGCCGGCGTGATCGACCTCCTGCTCACCGACATGGTCCTGCGCGGCGGTCTCTCCGGGAACGATCTCGCCAAACGGCTGATCGCCGAAAAACCAAACCTGAAGGTGCTTCTCGTGAGCGGTTACCATCCCGAATCGGTCGACGCTTCCGAATCCCGAAGCCGGTTCGTCTTCCTTCAGAAACCCTGTCCGCCGCAGGAGCTTCTTCAGGCCGTTCGCGAATCGCTGAGCAAACCGTGACGCGGCGAGGGCGGGCCGGCGGTCATCCGTCGAGGCGGATCATCGAAGATTGCCCGGACGATATGGGCTGACTGGGGGGCGCTTTTTCTTCACCTGATGGGGTGACGGTTTTCGGTGGCGGTCACGTAGTCCTGCCGCTTCTGGAGACGGGAACGGTCGGACGGGGGTGGATGGACCGGGAAACCTTGCTGGTCCGCCCTGGGCCCTGGTTGGGGCCTGCGCCTTGGCGGGGGCGTTGTTTCTGTAAGAGCGTCCGTTGACGCTTCGGGCCCCGGGTGCCGGTCCTTGACACCGGGCGACGAAATTTCCCTGTCGCAAAACCGGTGGCGGCGACGTGATCGGTTGTGATAACGTACCCATATGCAACCGACCACTTTGCTCCCGGATGAAAACGCGATGTACCGCGCGTTCGCGGAGCGCGACGCGTCCTTTGAAGGACTGTTTATTGCGGGGGTGCGCACAACGGGGATTTTTTGTCGTCCGACCTGTTCCGCCCGGAAGCCCCTGCGGGAAAACCTCGAGTTTTTTCCCCGAGCCGGCGATGCGCTTGCAGCGGGCTACCGGCCGTGTCAACGGTGTCG
>PWMU01000077.1 GCA_003558065.1 Opitutia bacterium
CTCGATGCCGACGTGGAGCTGGCGGCCGTATTCAATCTTGAGGAACGTGTCCGTTTTGAAGCCGCCATGGCGGAGGCCGGGTTGAGCGGGAGCGAGGCCGGCGCCGCGGCGGATCCGTTTCGCGACGGCGTGCCGAACCTGTTGAAATACGCGTTCAACATGGATGCGTCGGGTCCGGACCGGCGGATCGTGCCATCGATTCCTAGAAGTCCGACCGGGGAGGAGGCCGGTTTGCCGAAAGCCTACATTCTCCACCTCGACACCGGGCCGGTGCTGAGGATCCTTTTCCTGAGGCGCCGGGACAGCGGTCTCGTTTACACACCCCAAACGTCAACCGACCTTGCCACCTGGGAAGCCGTGACTGAAGAGGTTGGCGCAACGGAAGGCGGTCCCGGCTGGGAGTGGGCTTTTGTGAATCTTCCCCTCGACGGGGATTCCTTTTTCCGATTCGCAAGAGTCGAGGTGACGCTCCCGTGAGGGTCCGGAAGGGGACGGGTGACCGGACTGCGGTCTCCGTCAGTCGGGAGGTGATTGCAGCAACCGGTCCAATTCCAGCCAGAGGGGCACGGGAATGGCTTCGGGGCGGGTTTTGGGCGACAGGCCTTCCGCGGAAAGGCGTTCGAGCCAGGGAGTGAGGTCGTGGCCGGGGGCGAACTTGCGGATGAGGGGGCCGATTTGTTTACGGCGTTGGCCGAAACAGCGGCGAATGAGGGTTTTGGTTTCGGGGAGGAAAGTCCGGGGATCGGTTCGCCGCTTCAGGTTAAGCAAACAGGAATCGACGTCGGGGGCGGGATGGAAGCAGCGGCGCGGGACGCGGTGACCCCGTTCGGTTTCGTAGGCGGCCTGGAGGAAGAGTGTGATCGCGCCCATGTCCTTGTGCCCTTTGACGGCGGTAAAGCGCGCGGCGGTTTCCTGCTTGAGCATGAGCACCATTTTCTCCGGGAGCCGCCCGGACGAGAGGACCGCGTCAAGCCAGGGGGTTGAGATGGCGTAGGGCAGGTTGGCAACGATCTTGAAGGGGGTCGAGGCGTCGCCGGAGAGTCCCGCCAGCGGATGTTCCACGGCATCGCCCTTGAGCAGGAAGAGACGGTCGGGAAATTCCGGGCGGAGGCGTTCCTCAAGGAATTGATGAAGGTGGGGATCCCGTTCAACAGCATGGACCCGGCAGCCGGCGTGAAGGAGGGCTCGGGTCAGTGTACCCAGGCCGGGACCGATCTCGACCACGCTTTCCCCCGGGGAAACGGCGGCGAGCGCCAGCGATTTTTTGACGATGTTCCCGTCGATCAGGAAATTCTGCCCGAGCTTCCGGTTGGGCCGTAGCCCGAGCGACTCGAGGAGTTCCCGGGTTGTCCGGGGGCTGAGCGCCGGCGGATCCGATCGGTGAATGTTTGGGTGTTGAGGCTCGTGGGTCACCGGCGGCTTTGAGCTGTATCCGGAAAAACAAGGCAATGCAACGCGTCAATCGGCGTTTTGCATAGCCCGGATCAGTTCCTTGGGACTCTTTGCCTTCATGAGCGCTCCCCCGACAAGCAGAGCATCGGCTCCGGCGGCCCTGGCGCGGGCGGCGTCTTCAGCGGTGGCTATGCCGCTCTCGGCCACCTTGATGACAGTGTCGGGGATCAGGGGAAGCAGTTTTTCCGAGCGGAAGAGGTCCGTGTGAAAACGGGCGAGGTCGCGGTTGTTGACTCCAATGATAGTCGCGCCGGATTTCAGGGCGCGCTCGATTTCGCTTTCGTCGTGGATTTCGAAGAGGACATCCATGCCGGCCCAGTCGGCCGCTTCTTTCAGGGCGCCGATCTCCGGGTCGGAGAGAGCTCTCACGATTATGAGAATCGCGGCGGCCCCCGCGACGGCGGCCTCCAGCACCTGGTACGGGTGAACCATGAAGTCCTTGCGCAGGCAGGGCAGCGGATCGGGCGAGGCAACGAAGAAATGGGTCACCTGTTGCAGGTCTTCGAGCTTACCGCCGAAATATTCGTGGTCGGTCAGCACCGAAAGGGAGTCGGCCCCGGCCGCGGCGTAGATTTCAGCCTGTTCGCGGGCCGACGAGATCGAGGCGATCTCGCCGGCGGAAGGCGAGCGCCGTTTGATCTCGGCTATGACCGTCGTGCGGCTCGGTTGCCGGAGACTCTTGGCGAACGAGGGCTGATGGGAGTTCTTCTGGCTGATGGTGACCAGCTCTTCCTCCTCGACGGGACGAACCAGCTCGGCGATTTCCCGCCGCTTCCAGGCCATGATTTCGGATAGCTTATCCATAATGTAATGTAATGGGCCCAGTCTACAACCCCTTGCAGCAATGACAATCCTCAAGCGACCGTTCAGGCGGGCGGCCATTCCTCGATTTCATTCATCGAGCGCGACGGTCGCCATTGGGCCGGCGGGTCCCGGAGTGCGGCCGCATTGGCCGAGCGGATGATTTTCGACTGTTCGTCGACGTGACGCACGTTTTCGAGGGCGGCTTCCGGATCCCAGTACCGGCGAAGCCTGGAGCGCAGGTCGCGCCGCACCTCCGCCGTTGCGGGATCTTGTCCCAGGTCCCGGTTTTCGTCAGGATCCTCATCAAGGTTGAAGAGCTGGGGGATAGGCGAATCGTGGTGGTCCACCAGTTTCCATTGATGCCGGCGTATCATGCACGCCGGAAACCGGCTCCGGTCGACCAGCATGGATACCACCTCGCGGTCGGGATCCGGGTCGGCGTTCCCGGGCAGCACCTGGTCCAGCGGCTGCCCGCAGGCCCCGGGCAGGGACGGGCCGCCGGCCAGGTTGAGAAAGGTGGGAGCCACATCGAGAAGGCTCGTGGGCGTATCGATGGTCCGGCCGCCCTCGATGCCGCCCGGTTGGTGGCAGATGAGCGGTACCCGTGCCGAACCGTCGAAAAAGTTGCTTTTCCAGAAGAGCCCTTTCCGGCCCATCATCTCCCCGTGGTCCGACCCGTACACCACGAGGGTGTTCTCCGGATCCAGTGTCTGAGCCACCGATTCGAGAATCGTTCCCAGATGTTGGTCCATCAATTCGACCAGTCCGTAGTAGGCTGCTTGAGCGGCTCGTACGGATTCCCGGCTGAGCGTTGTCAGGCCCCTCCGATCCATCCACCGCCGCACGGACGGATGATGGCTTTCATACGAATCCGCCGGCGCTTCGGGAACCGGCAGGCGCTCCCAGTAATAGGCGAAAAGGTCGCGGGGACAGACGAAGGGACAATGGGGGCCGTAGTGACCGATGGTCATGAACAAGGGACGTTCGTCCCGGCGTTCCTGCAAAAACCGAACGGCGCCTTCGGTCACCTCGCGGTCGTATTCCATGACAAACGACCGTCCCGGCCCCGCCACCTCTGCGCCGCGGGCGCTCTGGCCCGTTCCCACTCCAAAGCTGCCGTAATCCAGAGGGACCGCGCCGGGCAGGGTCGCGGTAATCTCACCGACGGGACGCTTTTCGTATCCGTGCCACTGATCCATCCCAAGGAAATGCATTCGACCGCAGAGGACCGTTTCGTAACCGGCCGCCGCCATTCCGTGCGCCAGCGTGGGTATACTCGAGCTGAGGGTTTGATCGTTTGTGAAGATCCCCGTCCTGGAGGGCAACAGTGAGGTCAACATCGACATGCGGCTCGGCACGCACCAGGGGGATGCGCAATAGCAGTTGTTCAGCGTCACGCCCTCGTGCATAAGCCGGTCCATGCGGGGCGTCCGGACGAATTCGTCGCCGGCCGCGCCGATCACGTTCGGGTTGTGCTGATCGGAGAATACAAAGACAAGGTTCGGCTGGCGCGGCATGGCGGGGAGGCGGTTCGAGTTATGGCATTCGGGCAAGCTTATTCAAGGCCGTGTCTCCGCGATCTTTCAAGCTTTCTTCCCGAAGAAGGGCGTCCGGACGACGCCTCGCACGGGCGGGCGGCGCGGCGCCGGGCACTTGTGCCGCCGCCGTTTCTCGAATCGCATTCCGGCATGCCGCAAAAGCGATTTTTGCCCTGTTCATCCTCGGCGCGGCAGGCATAATGGACGGATATGAGTTCGATTGAAGACCTGAAACAAACAATGGCCCGGCTGCGGGGTCCGGACGGGTGTCCCTGGGACCGTGAACAGGATCACCGGTCGCTGGCCCGCTGCCTGGTCGAGGAGTGTGCGGAACTTCTGGAAACCATCGACCGGCTCGACATGGAGCACATGAAAGAAGAGTTGGGGGACGTGCTGCTGCAGGTCGTTTTCCATGCGCAGATGGCGGAAGAGGCTGGTTACTTCGATTTCGAGACGGTCGCAACGGAGATCAACCGGAAACTGGTGCGCCGGCACCCGCACGTTTTTGGAGACATGAACCTGGGGGATTCCGAGGCGGTTCTCGATCAATGGGAGAAGATCAAGGACGGGGAAAAGAAGGCGGGGCCGGATCAGGGAAACGGGCTGTTCAAGGAGCTTCCCCCGGTGCTGCCGTCGCTGTTGTACGCCTACAACGTGGTCAAGCAGATCGAGAAGAAAGCCCTGGCTCTGCCTCCTTCGGTTGAGGTCGAAAACAAGAAGATCGAGGCGTTGGCGGAGGGGCTGGACGAGGAACGGGCGGGGGCGCTGCTGTTCGAAGTGGCGGCCGCGTGCCGGAGGAAGGGAATCGATCCGGAATCGGCGCTGCGTCGCTTCGCGCACAAAGTGATGCGGGAATTTGAGTCGGAAGCCGCCGCGGACAGGTAGTGCGGGAATGAGCGGATGGAACAGAGAACGTTCGCCGAACCCGGCGGTGAAGACCGGTCTCTTTCGTTTGCGAACGTACGAGGGTGAAGCCGATGTTCCATATCGGATTTGCCGATCGTCGCGCGCAAGATCGATACGCCTTTCGATTGACCGGCATTTTGAAGTGACCCTGACTCTTCCCTTGCGCGTGGCGGAAAGCCGGGGACTGGAGTTCCTGCACAGCAAGGCCGCCTGGCTCAGGCGGCATCTGTCGCGAAAGAGGCAAACGGAAAGCCTGGAGGAGTACCTCTTGAATCATCCCGAGGTGTCGATTCATCGAGAGCGCGTGCCCCTTGTCCTCAAACGCGGCGGACGCGCCGCGGCCTTGCGTTACAGTCCGGGTCAGGTTCCCGTGGTGATCGAGACCGGGGCGGGAGGGGCCGTCGAGGCGGATCTCGCGGCCGTGTTGCGCGGCCTGGCAACCCGGGTTCTGGAAAGCCGCACGCTGGGGCTTGCCGCCGGCCACGGGTTTAATGTCAACCGGGTCACTGTCCGGAACCAGTCCAGTCGCTGGGGATCCTGTTCGACCAGCGGCACGATCTCGCTCAATTGGCGCCTGTTGCTGGTTCCGCCCGAGATTCAGGACTACGTCATTCTGCACGAACTCGCGCATCTGCGGCAGATGAATCATTCGGAGAAGTACTGGCGGGAATTGACGGCGCTGGACCCGTGCGCGAGGGAACGGGATCAGTGGCTGACGGAACGCGGCGAAGCGGTGATGGCGCTGGCTCGGGGACGGCAGGGAGAGCCGGGTGGCAAGTAAAAAGTGAAAAGGACAAAATGCAAAATGCAACGTTCACAGCTGAGGGGTGGGGTTCCGGTTGTTTTCCCCCGGATCCGGTATCCGGACCGCCGTGGATTTTCTGGTGAAAAGAGTGGCCGGAAGAGCGGGGTTTTCGTACAATCCCGGCGTGGCGTGATCCTCTAAAAGATGAAAGACGAAACCGACCCTAAGGAAGAAGCGGAGATTGACCGGTGGGTGGGCCCCTTTGTTGATTACCTGGACTCCGAACGGCGGCTGTCCCGGTATACGGTGCGCAACTACCGTGCGGCGGTGGAGGATTTTCTCGGGTGGTTGAGGAAAGAGAACGCGGGAGCGGCGGATTTGGCGAACCTGCCGCCGAGGCGCATCCGCGGGTTTTTGATCGAGGCGCAGCACCGTTATTCCAAGCGCACCCTGCATAATCATGTGTCCGCACTGCGCACATTTTTCCGGTACTGGATTCTCCGGAAACGACTGACCGTCAATCCATTCACAGGTATCACCCTTCCGAAATTGGACCGGCCGCTGCCGAAGTTTCTAACCGAGAGGCAGATTCGCCGGCTGCTGGACGGGCCGATGCAGCTGCTCGAGAATGAGTCGGTTTCCGCTTTCCAGGCCTGGCGGGACCGTTTGATGATGGAGTTACTGTACGGCGGGGGGCTGCGCGTGAGCGAACTGGCGGGCTTGAACTACGGTTCGATCGACTGGGGAAACGGCATTGCCCGGGTTCTGGGAAAAGGGAAGAAGGAACGATTGTGTCCTCTCGGTACGGTGGCGCTCGCGTGCCTTCGGAAATTCAAGGCGGAGTACGCTCCAAAAACCGGATACGCGGATCCGGTCCTGCTGACCAACGACGGGAGGAATCGACTGTATCCGAGGCAGGCGCAATTGATCCTCAAACGGTACCTGGCCCTGGCCGGACTGCCCATGGATATTTCGCCTCACAAGATCCGTCATTCGTACGCGACACATCTGCTGAACAACGGCGCCGATCTCAGGTTGGTGCAGGAGTTGCTGGGGCACGCGAATCTGTCCACCACCCAGATTTACACCCATGTCTCGGTCGGGCGGTTGCAGGAGGTGTACCGGAAAGCGCATCCGAGGGCGTGAAGCGGAACGAGCCTCGCGAAGTCTCAATGCGGGAGGAAGGTGTGTAAAGCAGTTGCCCGGAGTCGGGTTGGACCCGTATATTCGAAATACACCCTATGAAAAATCTTCGTATCCTTGTTCCGGCGGTCCTGTTGCTCGCCGCCGCTTTGTATTTTGGCGCACGGTACCTCTGGCTGGAGGACGACGAACGGGTGATTCACGGAAAGGTGGACCGGCTGGTGGAACTGGCCGGCAAAGACGGTGAGGAAACCGTTTTCGTGGGGATCGGCAGGGCGCGGGATATCGCGGACCATTTTGCGGAGGAATTCTGGCTCGATCTGGGGCGCCCTTTCCCCAGCGGACGGAGCAGTCGCGATGAGTTGACGGGCGCGGTGGCCCAGGCTCGGGGGAATGTGAACGAGCTTCGTTTGAGGGTTTCCGACCGCGACCTGGAAATCGAGGAGGGCGGGGAACGCGCGGTCATGAAACTGACGGGCCACGGACACCTGACGGCCCGGAGCGAACAGGGCCGGGACGCCCGTCGCTTCCGGATAGAATGGGTGAAGGAAGAGGGCGAATGGGTGATCGAGAAGGTGGAACTTCTCGACAGCCTGGATTAGACGATTGATTCTTCCGGGGACGGCGGCAACACGCCCCCGTTACCTATTCGATGATCATGTCGTTCACCGTCTTGCCGGCGGGGATCATGGGAAGCACGTGTTCGGTGTACGGAACGATGACATCAAGCACGTAGGGCCCGTCACAATCCAGCATTTCCTGTATGCCGTCCCTCAGGTCCTCCCGTTTGATGATCTGGCGGCCGGGAACACCGAAACCCTTCGCGATTTCAATGAAGTTCGGATACAGGCCGCCGAGATTATCGGGACCTCCGATATTCTCCTTGTCGCCGAGGATGGTGTGAGCACGGGCGCTGTTGTAGAAACGGTCCTCCCATTGAACGACCATGCCGAGGTGCTGGTTGTTGAGCACGAGCGCCTTTGCCCCGATATTCTCGATTTTCGCCGTGGCGAGCTCCTGAATGTTCATGAGAAAGGAGCCGTCACCGTCGATATCGATAACCTGGCGGCCGGGAAACGCGACTTTCGCACCGAGGGCGGCGGGATAGCCGAACCCCATGGCCCCGAGCCCAAGCGAGCTGATGAAGCTGCGCGGATTGACGAAATCGTAAAACTGGGCGGCCCACATCTGGTGCTGACCGACGCCGGTGGTGATGATCGCTTCGCCCCCGGTGAGTTCGAAGAGAACCCGGATCGCCTCCTGGGCCAGGATCGCCTCGCCCTTCGGCTCGCTGTAAGCGAACGGATACTTTTTCTTCCACCCGTCGACCTTTTCCAGCCAGGACTGGCGTTCCGGTGTCTCGAAACCGGATTTCTCCATCAATTCATTGATTCGACCGATGGCGTATTTGATGTCGGAAACAACCGGGTACTGGACGACCTTGTTCTTGTTGTGTTCCGAGGCGTCGATATCGATGTGAACGATGGTGGCGTCGGGGGCGAATTTGCTGACTTCTCCCGTGATGCGGTCGTCGAAGCGCACCCCGAAGGCGAGCAGCAGGTCGGATTCATGAACGGCGTAGTTGCCGGCGACCGTTCCGTGCATGCCGAACCATTTCAGGGAAAGCCGGTGGTTTTCCGGGAAGCAGCCGACCCCCATCAGAGTGGAAGTGACCGGAATGCTGGCGCGTTCGGCGAGGCGGAACAATTCGTCGTGCGCGTCCGCCGAAATGATGCCGCCGCCGACGTAAAGAACGGGCTGTTTGGCCCGGCCGATCAGGCCAATGACTTCATTGAGGACGGCGTCGTCCGCCTGAGGGGCGGGATGGTAGCTGCGGATCTCCACCTTCTGGGGGAAAACGGGCTGGAAAACGGTTTGCTGGACATCCTTCGGGATGTCGATCAGAACCGGCCCCGGGCGCCCCGAAGTGGCGAGATGGAACGCCTCCTTCATGATGCCGGGGATATCCTCGGCATTCAGTACCAGGTAGCTGTGTTTGACGATCGGGAGGGTCATCCCGAAAATGTCGGTCTCCTGAAAGGCGCTCTTGCCGATGAACTGCTTCTTGACCTGGCCGGTGATGGCGACCAGGGGAGTGCTGTCCATGAACGCGTCGGCGATGGCGGTGATCAGATTGGTGGCGCCGGGCCCGCTCGTTGCCATGCAGACGCCGGGCTTGCCGGTGGACCGGGCGTACCCTTCCGCTGAAAAGGCGCCGCCCTGTTCGTGACGGGGAAGGATGGTGCGCAGTCTGTCGCATCGCGCGAGGGCCTGGTGGAGATCCTGCGAGGCACCCCCCGGGTAGGCGAAAATCACCTCTACACCTTCGCGCACAAGGCATTCGATGGCGGCGTCGGCGCCCTTCATTTCCTTGCCGATTTCCGGCTTAGGGAAGGTGATGAGAGGATCGGTTTTCATGGTTGCTGGATGGTTGAAAAGTACACTACCTAACGCCTCCCCCGAGGTCGACGCAAGTCAGATTTCGTTTCCGCATTGAACTTCTCCTCTTTTCCGGACGAGGATGTCCCGGTGAAAAAGGTATTGTTTCTCGGGGATATCGTGGGCCGGCCGGGCCGGACTTTTCTGGCGGAGCGGCTCGTGTCCCTCCGGCGCAGGCACGGAATTGATGTTGTCGTGGCCAATGCGGAAAACGCCGCGGGCGGGTCCGGGCTCAACGCGAGGATCGCGAACGAGCTGACCTCGATCGGGGTGGACGCGATCACCCTGGGAGACCACACGTGGGATCAGAAAGGTTTTGACAGGGAGATCGCCGCCCTGGATCAGGTTTGCCGGCCCGCGAACATGCCCGAATCCTGTCCGGGCCAGACCAGCCTGGTCGTGGAAAAGGAAGGTTTTCGTCTCGGGGTATTCACGGTTATGGGACGGATCTTTATGGGCGCCAACCGGTGCCCGTTTCTCGTTGCGGACCGTATTCTTGAGCAGTTGAAGACCGAATGCGACGCGATCCTCGTGGAAATTCACGCGGAGGCCACCTCCGAGAAGGTCGCGATGGGGTGGCATCTGGACGGCAGGGCGGCCGCGGTGATCGGTACTCACACGCATATACCGACCGGCGACGCGAGAGTGCTGCCGAAGGGGACGGCTTACCTGACTGACGCGGGCATGACGGGACCGTACCGTTCCGTATTGGGGCGGGAGATACAACCGGTCCTGGAAAGGTTCCTTGACGGGATGCCGCGCCGGTTTGATGTCGCCTCGGGGGATGTCCGGATTTCCGGGGCGTTGATCGACATGGACGAGACCAGTGGACGATCGCAGGCGATCGAGCTTCTGACTGTGTGCCGCGACAAGTGA
>PWMU01000003.1 GCA_003558065.1 Opitutia bacterium
ATTGGGAATCCATTGGAAGGTGTGGAAGGTGTCATCGTCTTCGGGATCGAAAACCTCTTGATCCTCGACTCCGAAGAGCACCAGCCCCACGCGGTTATCCGCTTCTTCGGAGGCAAGATCGCTCAACGTCACCTCCGCGGAAACAATGAAGTCCTCACCGGGCTGAAAATCGCTCACCCTGGCAAGCCCGAGCGACGACGCATAATCCGCGGTGCCGGCTTCCAGGCGCGCGGAGTCTTCCAACAGCGACCATTCGTCGGCGCGGTTCCGAAAGAAGACGTCTCCGGGATCCAGACGGCCCGCATCCGATCCAAACGCGAAGTTAAAGGGCCGATCCACAACCGGATCCAAGGGGCCCGGCTCCTCGCCCAGTGTCATGGAGAGATTTCCGAAATCAAACTCGGGATCTCCGGCGTCGGCCGTGCGCAGCCTTCCACCGATCCCGAACAGGTTCCCGGCGAGCGGATCCGTAACCGTTGCTGAAACCGTTTGTTCAAATCCGTCCTCGTCGGACAGGGTAAACGCGAGTTCCAAATCACCGGCCGGATTGAAGCTGCCCTCCCCATGAAACGTAACCGGAAGCGGATCCGAAGCCCCCAAACCGGACACCATTACATCATCAATAAACCATCCGTCGTGCTCTCCGCCGGCCACCGCGTCGCTTTCCAAGCGAAACTCGATGACCACTTCACGGCCGAGAGCATCGGCCGGAAGATCGAGCTCGCGGAAACGCCAATCGCCAGTCTGATCCGCGTCCCTGGAGAGCTCGCCTTCCTCGACAGGCTCGAGCGACTGGGCATCGAGAACGGTGACGGTCGTACTGTGGAACTCAATGCCCTCGTCGTCGACATCGGTGAATTCCCAGAAACTCAGCGTCCCTCCCAGGACATCCGTCAGATCGATTGCCGGCGAACGGAACCAGGCGTCGGTGTCGGCTTCGTACATTTCATCCAGGCCCGTCGCCGCCACATGGTCCCCGCTGACCGCTTCCCCGGGACCACTGGCGGGCACTCCGATCTCCCAAATATCCCCCGCGCCTCCACTGCTCCAGGCATTGGCCGCCGCCGCGGGATCCTCAAAATCTTCGGCAAAAATCGCCGGCTCCTCCGAGGGAAACGGCCGTCGCCCCTCCCACACTTCCTCGGCCAAAACGCTTCCGTCAAACCCCTCGCGGATCCGGATGTAAGAGGTCCCGTCCTCCTCGCCCGGATACCACATCAAGCCATAGAAACCTTCTTCCGCCTCGATATTGAAAGGCGCCTCCTCGACCTCGTGCGGTCCACCGAGAACCGCGAAGCCCGCACGGTTGTTCGCGGTCTCGCCTATCTGATTCAAAATCACCTCCGATTCCAGCGTGAAATCCTGCCGCTCGAGGTAGTTGTCAACGACCGCCAGAGCTCCGGCGGTAATGAACCCGGCCGAGGTCGGCACGTACCTGAGTGCGTCGTCCCGCAGAGTGAAGTCCTGCGGGCGGGGCCTCAAGAGATTCTCGCCGGAGGTTTCGCCGCTTCCGGTGCCGAAATCAAGATCGAACGGAGCATCCAAGGCTTCAAACGCGACCTGCCAGGCCTCGAACGCCAGCCCTGGAGCAACGAGATTCTCTCCGGTATTGTCAATCCAGAGGTTGTCCAGGTGCATGCTCCGGTTCGAAGCGGAATGCCCGTAGGCCGCGAAGCCATTGAGCACCTCTTCCGGAGACCCCGCGTCACGGAACGAAAACACATCAACGGTCTGTCCGCCGTTTTCGTAAACGAGACGCTGGCTTGCATCGGCCTCTGCATCATCCGCCGCCAGATTGAGGTACGCCTCAAATTGATCTCCGTCGGTCCGGTCGATCACAAACCACAAATTGTACCAGATCCCCTGGGTCACCGTGGCAACGGTACGCCAGTCTCCGCCGTCGCGGATCTCGAGATAATGCCGGTCCTCCGCGGGTCCGGGGCGGATCGCCGCCTCTACCCGGAGGTCGTCCACGGGCGCGTGCGAATCGATATCCACATCGTGAGCCAGACCGAAGTGCGCGCTTTCCCCGGAGTCCGGAGTGAAAGGGCCCGCCCGGAATTGCAGGAAGAGCGTCGCCTCTTCCCCGGGACCAATCTCCATGCTCTCCGGCAAGGGACGGGAACCGGCCCGGTCGTTGCTGGCCCAGGTGTAACCGAGGAATTGGTTGCCGTCCTCCTCAAGAACGGTAAATAAGCCGGTATTGGGAGCATTCCAGGGAGACTCGATGTCGCGGAGATTGCCGGTCTCATAGGCTTCAAAGTCATCCAGCAACGCAAAATCCGCATTGACCCCGGAGAAAGTGGCCAGGGTGACAATGAGGACGACGAGGGCGGAAAACGCAGGGCTTCTCATAACAGGGGATCGTTTCAGCATAGGGATTCTAATTAGCGTTCCAGTTTGGTTTCGGATAAACGGGTAATGTGCCAGTGAACAGCGCCCGGGGAATCTCTGTCGCCAGCCACGCGCCGGGCAGGCAACAGTTAGGGCCTTCGGGCAGCTGCTGAGTACTCTCCGAGCCTAAGGACGGACGGAAGCCGGGTCTAGAATTAGTTCACTGTTCCTGTAGAGTAAAAAGGGGTAACAACCTTCACTTCACCGATCCCGCGGGAGTTTCGACAAACGGAAGCCCCCCATCGGATCCCCCATCCAAATCCATGCGACCCGGATTAGCGCCATGGCCTCATCCCCTCACCTTCCGGCCGGTTGTGCAATCCGGTCCGCCCGAATTGGATTGCCCTTCCGATGCAAGACAGGGTACCAAGGCCCTGTTCGGTCGACGCTCTGTCGATCATCGATCCCTTCACGAAATCAACAGATTCCCGCGGGAATAGCTCTTAACTGGAAAACATGAAACTCAGCTTTATGACTTTGGGGTGCCCGGAATGGGACCTGGAAACGATCTGCAGGCGGGGCCGGGAGTACGGCTTTGACGGTGTCGATTTTCGAGGCCTGCGTGAGGAAATCGACATCACCAAACTGCCGGCCTTTACCAGCGGTATTTCCGCGACGAAGCGAATGCTGGACGATCACGGATTGGCGGTAGCGGCAATCAGCTCGAGCATAAAAGTCTGCGATACCGCGGCGCGGGGCTCGAATATTGAGGAGGCCAAACGGACGATTCCGGTAGCGAGGGATCTGGGCTGCGGGATTGTGCGGGTCTTCGGGGGAGGCGATCTTCAGGCGATGAGCCGTGAGGAGGCCGCGGACCAGGGACGTGACTGCATGGAGGAGATTCTCTCCCTGGACGGCGGGGACGGGATACGCTGGGCATTCGAAACCCACGACCATTGGATTCAGTCCGGCGACTCCGCGCTTCTGCTGGAGCGGATCCCCAATAAGAGTTTCGGCGCGCTGTGGGATATGGGGCATACCAGCCGGGTCGGCGGCGAAAAGCCTGTGGACAGTGTGACCGCGTTGAAGGGCCGGATCTACTACACGCATATCAAAGATGCGGTCCACGAGCCGGACCATCCCAACGCAATGAAGGATGGCTGGCGTTATGTTATCCCGGGTACAGGTGAGCTCCCCCTCGCCGAGGCGCTCGCCGAACTCAAGAAAACCGGCTACGACGGCTGGGTCAATTTCGAGCACGAGAAACGCTGGCACCCGAATCTCCCCGAACCGGAAGAGATTTTTCCCGCATTCGTGGTCTGGGCGAAGAAAGTGCTCCGGTGAGCCGCGAAACCCGGCTTTCGACAGCCGCACCATTCGGGCTCGCCGGGGATCAATCCGGCATCATCGTGCTGGGTCAGGAGGTCGAAGGAGTACCGGCTTCCGAACGGCGGCATTGATTTTGACGAACTCTCCGGGGAAGCGGTTTGGGAACCCGGCCTCAGACCGCACTCGGGAAGGGATCAGGACCGGTGCGTTTTCTCCGCGGTGATCGTCAATCGCCCGGCAGGGACCGATCGGGGAATCTCAATCAGGCAGGTGCCGGGAAACAGTGAGGTGCATGCTGCCACTGCGCCGTTCCAGTCAGCCTGGTACACAAAATCCGGATTCATAACCGCGATTGCCGCGGTGGTGCCTTCGCGAGCGCCGCCGATTTTCAGATCGGCCTCGAGACGGGATTGGTTGTCCGAAAAGTTTCGGGAACCGACCCAGGTGTCGCAGCCGGTCGTCAGGCGGCCCGGACGGTGATACGCGCCGAACCAGCTCAGCACCGGACACGACAATCCGCCGAACTGATGCCACCCCGCGCCGCGGCCCGAATGCACCAGGAAATGCTCAAAGCAATTGTAGGATTCGTTGACCTCATCATTCCAGAGTTCCAGGGCCCGGAGGGCGATACGCGAAGCCAGTTGGCCGTACCCGAGGTCAAGCAGGGTCTTCCAGAAGAACCATTGGTGGGGCATCCACACCGCACCGTTCCAATAGCCGTCGGGGCGGAAATAAGGAGCCGATTGATCGACGGTGGATACTCCCGAACGGCTCCACAGGTGCTTGTCCGACTCAAGATAACGGATGAGCCGTTTCTCCTGCCGGGACGTGCAGATTCCCGCCACCAGCGGGTACGCCCCGTCGAGACCCATATTAAAATTCACGCCGCTCTCGTGACGAAGGATCGAACGGGGTGTTCCGATTTCATCGTGGCAGACGTATCCGAAATACCCGGACTCCTCATCATAGGCGTGCTCCTGCAACGCTGCGGACAATACCGCGATATCCTCGTCGTATTCGCCGACATCGTCGGAAACTCCCAGTCCTTCCGCCGCAAACAGGCGGAGAATACGCGCCGTGCGAATTGCGTGCGCGGTATTGGCCACAGGCGCGACACTCGCAGTCAGCCGCTGTTGATGGACGTGGAGCTGCGGCGGGTAGTCATCCCAGCCTCCGGAATTGTAGAAATAATCCCAGGTAACCAGGAGATTCGATTTGAGTCTTCCAGTTGTCGACGGCCCACGACCCGCAAGGAAGCGGTGGTACTGGCGCAGGCGGGGATAAACCTTTTCGAGGATCTCCCGGTCCTGCGTGCGGTTCCAGATCTCCATCGCCAGGTGGATTTGGACGGGCACCGGGCTTCCGTGATGAATGAACGCCCCGTGGCTGTCGTCCGGCTCGGTGAGGTAGGCGTTGAGGCAATCGATGGCTCGCTCCAGATCGCACTCGAGCAGCCCCAAACCGATAAATCCGGAGTCCCAGGTATAAAGGCAATCCCACCATCGTCCGGGAGTGTTGTGGCGAATATAGCCGCCCCTGCAGTAGATGGGATAGACGACGTTGGTAAGGGTCGTCGCCTTCATTAATTTCTGACTGAAGACGTAACTCTTCCCGCTCGGATTAACGGGCCCGGCATTCGCCCGCGCCTGGCTCCGCCGATAAGTCGCTTCGCAATCGACACGCTTCTCGGAGAACCCGCGAAGCTTCTCACGCACCGTTTCCGCGGATCCCTGACAAACGAGTCCATGGACAACCCTTGCGGCCCGGGGCTCCAGAAATACGGGAGCGAGGGAAATGTTGGCGTAATGTCCCTTCCCATCGCCCTCAAGCCGGGTGCTCACATGGTCGTGGGTCCGGGTCCTCAGAAAAACGTCGATCTCGCTGTTGAGGATCTCCCTCGTTCTCGCAGGGCGGTCGAAGTCCCAGGCCACCCCATACCAGTGATCCAAAGCCCTGTACTTCAGCATCAGGCCGGCGGGCTCGGCATCCACCATCCGCTCGGGGACCGGGTCCCGCTCAACCGGGGCGAAATCCACCCCGCGGATTTCCGTTTCCCGCACCAGGACAAGCCCATCGACTTCCAGGCCCGCACCGCCCAACGACTCCAGGCAGATCTGATGCTCGCCCGGCGCCAGGTCGCCCGCGGGCATGACCTTCAGGCTAAACTCGCGGGTCGGCTCGAAGGCCGCCTTTTCCTTTTTTACCCCCCGCAGGCTGAACCGGGCGGCAAAAGGGCCCGGGCAGCGATAGCGAACGATCAGGCAGGCTGCGGGAACCGGCACGCCCAGGTGGAACGTATAAGTGACCCTGTCTCCGGCGTCCTTTCCGAATCCGCCGCCCAACCCGCTGTTGCCGACGAAACCGTTCCCCCGGACCTCTCCCCGTTTGAGACCGTCGGGCCTGAGGAGATCAGTCGGCTCGGGCCGGGCCAGACTCATCTCCGTGTAATCCATCCCGTCCATCCAGATCGCCCCGGCAGGAAGAACCGGTCGGTACGGGATAAGCGGGGCAAAGGTTTTGTCGTGAATGGCTGTGGGGAAATGAAAAGAAGCCAAACAGTGGAGGGCCAGGTTTTGCGGAACGGAGGTATTGTTGACCAGTTCCGACCGGATGACACACGCATTTTCATCGATCCGGGAAAAGGAAATGTCGGCAAAGACCCGGTCTTTCCATTCCAGTTCGTGACGGTGCCGGAAATACGAGAGGTCGGGCGCCGCTTCCCAGGGGTGGTAGCCGCATTCGAACATGACGTTGGGTACGTTGATGGCACGCCGGTAATAGCCGGGAAACACGCTCAGATCGAAGCGAAGCCCCTGCGCGCTGTCGGCCACATGCGAAATTCCAATGTAGCGCTTCGTGTAGGGCCCCCAGGAAGAGAGGCGGAGATCGTGGGCGTTGGAAAAGGAACCGCAGGCGTGCGGATTGCCGGGAGCCTGATCCAAAGGTTGCGCACCACCCGCCAGCGGTTCGGTCGCTTCACACTCCGGGTTTTCCTTGCAATTCTTATCATTTCCGGCCATGGCTCGGATTCCTTCCATTGGATAAAAAGTGTCGCATAAAGCAGGTGGGCCGACGCTTCAAACAGTCGTTGCAGTAAACGTTCTACCGTCAATTCTCTATGTCGATCGATCTACATTGTCACACGTTATTCTTCCCGATGCACGCGGGACTCCCGAGGAACTGGTGACTGTCGCCGCGAAACGGGAAATCTCGGCGCTCGCGATTACCGAACACAACCATTTCGGCAGCTTTGAACGGGCCCGGGAACGAGCTGACGCCCACGGCATCCGCCTTCTCCCAGGTGTGGAAATCAATGCCATCTGGAAAGAAACCGACTATCATCTTCTTGCCTATGGATTCGACCCTGACAGTCGGCCTCTCCAGGAGTTGATCGACCGGAATTACTCGTTATTCGAACAGCACGGATGGCTCTTTCTGCGCCTGCTTCAGGAAGAAGGCTACGCGCTCGACCGGGAGGATGTACTGGCCGAGTTGCCGGCTCGCTACCCTACGCATCCGGCGCCGATCCTGAATAACCGGCACCTGCGTGAAATCTGGCTGGCACGGGGCTATCTCCCGGATAAGGCGGCCTACATGGAGCTTCAGAAACGATTGAAGGACGAACTGACCGCCCGGAAAGGTCCCGAGGTTCTCGGTCGCTTCGCCGGATTCGAGTAGGTGCGCGACGCCGGCGGCATTCTGTGGCTCGCGCACGTCAGCCAGTACAACCCCGGTGATTCGAAAGCACAACTCGGGATACTCTCCGAGTTGCTGGAGAACGGTCTGGACGGCTTCGAACTGCATCATCCCACCAATCTGGCGGAGCCGCATTTCACCTCTCTTGCCGATTTCGCTGAAGAACGCGGTTGCGCGATCAGCGGCGGTTCCGACTGCCACCATGCAGCCAGCATGGACGGGCATCCTCCGGGCAGCTCAAACGTCCCCGAGAACCTTCTCGAAACGCTTGACCGGGCCTTGGCTCGACGCGCCCGAAACCGGTTCTCCCGAGGCGGCCGAGACCACGACGACCGGGCTGCCGGGAACCTTTCCGGGAATCGCAGGGACCGCGTCCATGTGATCCATTCACGTCATCCGCCTCCTGGAAACCAACCCGCTCCCACGGACACCCCGAGGAAACGATTCGGTTCCGAACGGTTGTTCTGGTATTTTGCGCGAATGAGCTCTCCCCGCAGGCTGGCGGCGTTATTGACATTTCCCGGATCAGCGAAACTATTCACTTATGATCAAGAAATCCAAATCATTGAAAACCTCACCCCTGATTATCCTTCCGGCCCTGCTTGCCCTCCTTGCGGCAGCCTGGTCGCCTCAGGCGTTCGGCGCGGATTCCCGGACACCGAAGGTGCTCTTGATCGGTGTCGACGGCGTGCGGCCGGACGCCCTGATTATCGCGGACACCCCGAACATCAACCAGCTCATTGCCGACGGAACCTTTGATCCCAAGTGTCAGATTCTCGGCGATCGGTACCGGGAAAGCAACACGGTCAGCGGCGCGAGTTGGTCCAGTATTCTGACAGGCACCTGGGCCGACAAGCACGGCGTGCACGACAATAGTTTCGAAGGCCGGAACTACGAAGAGTTTCCGCATTTCTTCGAACGGATCAAGGCGGCACAGCCTGACGCGAAAACAATCTCGCTGGTATCCGTGTGGGGACCGATCGACCGGCACATCATCTCCGCCGCCGACATCCAGGATTATGTACCGCTGGCGGGAATCAGGACCGCAAATCTCAACGTGCCGGCGGATGAGATCGCCGGCAATACGCGGGACGGGGAATGGCACCACCTCCTGGGAATGCGCCGGAGTGATAAAATACACCTGTATCTCAATGGCGAACACGTGGCCGACGCCTATGATAGGGCGGGGGATTTCGAACTGCAGGGGAAAGTGTATCACATCGGCCGCGATGCCCGCGGCGGGAGGCTCGCGTTCGACGGGGACATCCGTGGCGTCCGAATGTGGGACCGTTCCCTGAACGAGGACGAGATTGGCTCGGTAGCCGATGGCGGTTCGGTCGGGGAACCGGTGCTTCGCATTGACGACGATATCGCAGGTCCAAAAGAGATTCCCCTTGATGACTCGCTGGCGGCCCTCACCCGGGGGGACTTCACGGTTTCCGCCTTTTTCCGGACCACCGATACCGGCCGCAACATTATCATGGGCAACTACGGCGACGCACCGGCAGGACACCTGAACCTGGAACTGCACACCGACAACCGCGTCCGCCTCTACGTTAACCCGACAGACGAGGATCAGGAAGACCGCATGGTCCGTGAAGAACGAACCGACGGCACGGTTACCGATAGAGCCGTCGAACTCCTGGGATCCACCGACCCTACCGCAACGTGGGTCTACCTCCATCAGCCGGACGCCGGGGGGCATCGCTATGGTTTCAGCCCGCACGTTCCGGAATACATGCAGGCCATTGAGAATGTCGACCGGCACGTCGGCCGTCTCATCGAAGCCATTCGAAACCGGTCTACCTACGACGAGGAAGACTGGCTGATCGTGATGACCACCGACCACGGCGGGTATGAGACCCGCCACGGGGGCGGCCACGACATCCCCGAAATCCTGACCGGCTTTTTTCTGGTCAGCGGCGACGCGGTTCACAACCGGATCAGTCCCGAACAGACCTACATCGTCGACGCCGTTCCCACGGTGTTGGCCCACCTGGGAATCGAGCTCGATCCGGAACTGGACGGGCAGCCGATTGGGTTCCTGGATTGAGGACCACTTCAACGGGCAAAGCCGCCACAAACACCAGGCATCTTCTCAAGCGCCCGGCAGCCTGTCGGCGAGGCCCGACAGACTCCTTGTCCGGATAGTACCTGACCGAACTTGTTCCTTGCCGACCGGAGACCGGCGGCTAGACTTCGGATTATGACGGGTGTGAATTCCAAATGGCAACTCGCGGCTGTTCCGCTTCTGGTCATTCTGATCACCGCCGGCCCGGCTCGCGCGGAACCTTTCGAGGCATTCCGGGCCCAGTTTTTGCCGACCGTTGAGAGCGAGCAGCAGCCGGAAGAGGACGCTCCCGACGGGATGGTGTGGATCCCCGGCGGCGGGTTCTCCATGGGCGTCGCGGACCCCCGTCCCCTCCCTTCGGGCGGACGCGAGGCGATGGGCGATGCGCGTCCGATTCACCGGGTTTATGTGGACGGCTTCTGGATGGACCAAACCCCGGTGACGAACGCGGAGTTTGAAAGGTTTGTCGATGAGACCGGTTACGTGACGGTCGCCGAGCGCCCTCTGAATCCCGAAGAATTTCCCGGAGTCCCCGAAGAGAACCTGGCTCCGGGATCGCTGGTTTTCATCACACCTTCGATGGTGGAAAATGTCCGCGACTTCACCCAATGGTGGCAGTGGATCCCCGGAGCCCATTGGCGAGCTCCCTATGGACCGGGGTCGTCGATTGACGGCAAGGAGGACGCCCCCGTCGTTCACGTTGCCTGGGAGGACGCCGTCACCTACGCGGATTGGGCGGGAAAGCGCCTGCCCACCGAAGCGGAATGGGAATTCGCCGCGCGCGGCGGACTTGCCGGAAAGCCCTATCCGTGGGGAGAGGAACTCCGACCCGGCGACAAATGGATGGCCAACATCTGGCAGGGCCGCTTCCCAGTCGAAAACACGGCGAAGGATGGCTTCGAAGCGATCGCCCCTGTCAGGGAATATCCGCCGAATGACTACGGGCTTTACGGCATGGCCGGCAACGTCTGGGAATGGTGCTCCGACTGGTATCGCCCCGACACTTACGGTGAACGTACAGGGCCCGACGTTGTCGTCCGCAATCCATCCGGGCCGGCGGACAGTTTCGATCCGGCCGAACCGGGTGTCCCCAAACGCGTCTTGCGCGGCGGATCATTCCTTTGCACCGATCAGTACTGCACGCGCTACATGGTGGGCACGCGCGGAAAAACCGAGCCCGACTCTTCCGCCAACCACACCGGTTTCCGGCTGGTCAAAGACCCGTGACCCCCGGTGGGGAACATCACGGCAACAACAGGCAGACCTGCACGCCGGGACCGTGAACCCCTTCGATCAGAATTCCCTCCACGTCCGCCGTTTTTGAAGGACCCGTGATCCAGATTACGTTGGGATCATCGCCGAGAGCCGCAGCTGCTTCAGCCGTGTCGCGAAAAATATCATCACTGCGCAAACACGCGACATGCACCCACGGCGCGAGTGCTCCAAGCCGGCTCGACGTTTGCCCGTCCGTCACAATGAGAGTCCCGGTCTCCGCGATCGCGCCCCGCGCACGCGTAATGCCGAACCGGTAATCGTCCAGGCGGGATCGCTCGAATGTTTCCTCTAATGTGAACTCCGGTCCAAGCACGGGTGCGAGAACCCCGGCCAACTCCGGATCGCAATACCCGTGCGTATATCGAAAGGTTTTCAGGTACTCCGCCAATTCTTCCGGTTTCTCCAGAGGCATTCCGTGAAACGCGGTCAATCGCTCGCAGAATGCGGCCCAACGGTCGTCCAACGGCCGCTTATCACAAACCGCCAGTCCGTCCGGCCAGTCCGGATAATCGGCAGGGTGCTCGATCGCTCCAACCGCATCCTTCACCCGTCTCAGGATTTCCTCCCTGTCCGCGCTCATGCTTCGCCCCCCCTGGCGGATTCGGCTTCCTTGTGCTTCTTTATCCACCGGCGAAAATCCCCTCCGCGCCACTTCGGCAACTTCCGCGCCGACTGCCAGTCCTTCAGGGCCCGCACCGGCAGCATCTCCAACGGGAGATGGTTCATGACCTTTCCTCCCGCCATTACAGCCCGCCACAAAGTCGGTTGACTCGCGAGACGTGACCAGGCCGCCAACGGCGGCGTACCCGGGCTCTTGACCCCTTCCTGCTTGGCGCGGTCGCGCAGCCGAAGCAGCAGATCCGGAATCGGGATATTCACCGGACAAACTTCATTGCAGGCTCCGCAAAGGCTCGAAGCCTTCGGCAGATCCGCCAGCTCCGGGAAACGGTTTCCCGCGAGCAACGGCGAGAGCACCGCCCCCACGGGCCCGGGGTAAACACTGCGGTACGCATGCCCGGAAGCCTGGCGATATACCGGACAGACGTTGAGGCACGCCCCGCAACGGATGCAGCGCAGAATCTCCCGGCATTTTGTACCCAGAACTTCAGTACGACGATTGTCGAGCAGGATCACGTGCATCTGCTTTGGCCCGTCCGGCTGTTTCGCGGCTTTTGGGCCCGAAATAAACTCCGTGTAAACCGTTAGTTGCTGCCCCGTCGCCGAACGGCCCAAAAGGCCCAGGAAAAGAGACAAGTCCCGATCGCGGGGCAGCAGTTTTTCGATGCCGACGACCGCTATATGAATGTCCGTGGCGGCCAGGCAGAAACGGGAGTTTCCCTCGTTGGTGACGAGCACCAACCTGCCGCTTTCCGCAACCAGGAAATTACCGCCCGTCAGGCCGACCGGAGCTTCCAGGTATTTCCTGCGCAGGTACTCGCGCGCCCGCCGGGTGATCACTTCGGGTTGATCATTGTAGGCACCGAGGCCTTCGCGCTCGAAGCTCCGGGCAATGCCTCCTCGGTTTTTGTGGATGATCGGCTTGACGATGTGACTGGGATGATCCTTGTCGATCTGCACAATGAATTCCCCCAGGTCTGTCTCCAGACTTTCGATACCATGCTTCTCCAGAAACTCGGTGAGATGAATCTCCTCGGTCGCCATGCTCTTCGATTTGACGAGCCTGGTGGCGCCGTTGTCGCGCATGATCCTGAGCACCGCCTCGCAACCCGCGTCGCCGTCGCCGGCCCAATGCACCTGAACACCGTTCTCCCGCATCTTCGCCTCGGCCTGAAGAAGATACGTATCGAGGTGCTCCAGCGTGTGCTGCTTGATATTCCCTGCGGTACGCCGCAGCAAATCCGGGTCCGGATAATCGCCAAAAAGCGCCTCCTCCCGTTTGTCATAACCGGACGCGCTCCCGTCGTAAACCGCGTCCCGCACCTCGTCCGCCAACTCGGCGGAAAATTGATCCATCGGTTGCACCTTCATGAAATCAGCCCTCCATTTCGAAGGGCATCCCGCAAAACCTGGATCACGTGCCGGGTCGGCACCGGTGTTCCCCCTTTTTCCGCCAGGCCGCCCAGGTGCAGCAGGCATCCCATGTCACCGGAGATCAGGCAGTCGGGATTCTCCTTGAGTGCGTGCTCCAGCTTCAGTTTCCCCATCGCCGCGGAGATACTGGGAAAAGTCACGGAAAATGTACCGCCGAATCCGCAACACTGTTCCGCCTCCCCGAAGGGCCGCAAATCGAGTCCCTCGATCGATTCGAGCAGGCGCAGCGTCGCCGGGCCGCTGTCCGTGCCGCGGCTGTGACAGGACCGGTGAAACGCCACGCTTGCCGGAAACTTCCCGGGCCATTCATCCACGCCGAGGCCATTGACGATAAAATCCGCTACCTCCCAGGTCCGGCCGGCCAACTGCCGGACCTCCTCCAGGTCCTTCTCCTCCTCAAACTCCAGAAGTGCCCCGTGGAAGATCATGGCCGCGCAGGATCCGGAAGGAACGACCACCGGCTCCTCGCCCGCAAACACCTTCAGGCAATGCCGCACCACCCGGCGCGAGGAAGCCCAGTCACCGGCGTTGAAGGCCGGCTGCCCGCAACAGGTCTGCCCGTCGGGGAACGCAACCTCGCACTTCAGGTACTCCAGAACCTGAACGGTGGCAATGGCCACATCGTCGAAAAAAGCCTCGCACAGGCAGGTTGCCATCAATTGAACCCTCCTGCCGGCAGGGGTTGCGCGAGGGACTTCATTCATAGTTGCGGAATCTAGTGTTCCCGCCCCGGTCCCTGCAAATCAATTCAACGCCCGGTGACTGTCCGGGGTCAATCCTGACGCCTGGTTAAATGACCCGATCCCGTTCACCGGCAGCCCGCCTCGCAGTCCCCGCTCAAAGCCTACCTTTTCATCACCTCCGCCGGAGCCCTTCCGGCACGGAGAAGACGGGTCATGGTCTTCATATGGGGTTCCGTGGCGCGAAAAAACTTCCGGTAACCCGCGCAGAGGTAGTTGAGGCCCGGTTCCCGATCGGAGCTCCTGAGGAACCGGTGTTTCGGGCAGCCGCCGTTGCAGGCGAACCGGTAAGCGCACCGGCGGCAGCAATCGGGGAGCGCGTCGGATTTGTCGTTGCCGAATTTTGTCTGCTTCTGCGATCCGATCATCTCCTGGAAATCGCCCTTCATGATGTTCCCGATGCGGTATTCCGGATAAACATAGTGATCACATGAATACACATCTCCGTTTGACTCCATGGCCAGGCCGGTCCCGCATTTGGGAGCGAACACGCAGAGCCCAGGGCGCTCGCCGGCCCAGGAGGCGAGCGTGGCATCGAACATCTGGACGAAAATCCTGCCGACATCCTTCTTGACCCACTCCCGGAAAATGGACACCAGAAAGTTTCCGTAGTCGATGGGGCGGACGCTCCAGGGCGTGACGTGATGGTCCAGGCTTGTTTCATCGTTCGGATCCGGGGGACCCGCAAGCCCGTCGGCCGTCTCATCCTCCCTTTCGACGATGGGGATAAACTGGATATAGCCGCTGCCGATTTGTTTCAGAAACCGGTACACCGCGAGCGGATGACGGGCGTTCCGGCGATTGACCACGGTGAGGGTATTGAACTCGACGCGGTGTTTCTTGAGAATTTCGATTCCCCGGACCACCTGATCAAATGAGGGCTCACCTCCCTTGTCGGTGCGGTACACATCGTGGATGTGACGCGGGCCGTCGATGCTGATGCCCACCAGGAACTGATTCTCGTGCAGGAACGCACCCCAGTCATCGTCGAGCAGCGTCCCGTTCGTCTGAAACGCGTTCTGAATACGCCGTCCGTTCGCAAAACGCTTTTGCAGCGCCACCGCCTTCTTGAAAAACCCGACGCCGAGCAAGGTCGGCTCGCCGCCCTGCCAGGCGAACTGGACTTCCTCAGTCGGCTGGCTCTCGATGTAATGGCGAATGTAACGCTCGAGCACATCGTCGGCCATGCGCAGGGAGTGGCCGGCAGGGAAAAGTCGCTGTTTCTCCAGGTAAAAGCAGTACTTGCAGTTGAGATTGCAGAGGGGGCCGACCGGTTTGGTCATGACATGAAAGGGTCTTGGAGTCAAAGAAGGGTTCATCTGTCGTTGCTGCTTGAATGTACCGACCGACCGGGGGTCGCAGCTTGATTCTGCCGGAGCACCGGGGAACCCTCTCGGCATAGATTGCTGTCGGCTGCCCGTAGATTGCACTATCAGGGAGAAAACAAACGGTTTCGGAGAGACTCCGCTCCCGTCGCCTGGAAAGTCATTGACCTCGATGGAAGAGTCCGAACGCTGTCCTTGACATGGCCTATTCGGTTCAGCGGGCGAGAATTCGAGCGAAGACACCTGAGCAACTGTGTTCGGAGGTCCGTTTGTTCCCCTTCCCTGCAGCCGGCAATACCGCGCGATTCCGCTATAACACTCCGGGAGATCTTTCATGAGTACGTTTATAAGAAAATTTCTTTATGTTTCCCTCCTTGTCCTATTTCCGTTACAGGCCGCATTTCCGTCAGAGAATACTGAAATGCCGTGGGCCATCGGTGGCACGGGAGGGGCGTATCTTCTTGTGGAACCGGGAGAATTGGTGGTCGAAGTATTCAAGCGCGATCTCAACCTCCGGGGGTCGAGGGGCACCAACCTGCGCGCAATCCTTGCCGGACCGGACCGCGAGATCGTTGAAGAAGTTACTATTCCTTCAACCGGCGGGGCAACGGGCGATCCGCGCGGGGATCTGCAGAGCAACGTGCTGACCGCGCAGGTGGACCGGCCCGGCATCTACGCACTCAACATCACGACCAGGGGTGATCGGCACGGGCTTAACATTGAGTGGGCGATCCGGACCAACGCGGAAGCGTGGGTGATCGAAACTTCACGAGGGCATCGCGATGAACGCCATCGCGAACCCATCGTGTTGACGGACGCCCGGCGTTCCGCCGACGTAGTATTTCTGCCGCGCGCCGGTGATTTTGAGATCGAGGTTGAGGGCCTACCCGCCGACACGGAATCGCTCAGGCTTTTTGATGAGACCGGCACACAGGTCGCCGAGATCGACCCGTCGGCGGAACAGGGGATGTCGATCCGTGAGTACATGAGGATGCCTGTCCCGGACAAGCCGGAGAGCTCGGCGCGACTTACCGTCGAGGCCGACCAAAGCCGCGGCGACAAACCGTGGCGCCTGCACGTCCCGCAGGCCCAGGCTTTGCTTGAGATCGATGGATTAACCCGCTGGGAAGGCGGCGACCTCTATCGCGATCATTGCGTCTGGACCCCCGAACCCGAATCGTGGTTCCCGTGGCTGGAACATCGCTGGCTGATAACCCCCTACCAGCGCACGGTCTATTCCCCGCCGGGGGACCAGGAGCGGTTGGCCTTCACGGTGCATAACAACGCACCGGAATCGCGCACGATAGAACTTGAGCTGGCGTTCCCCGGCCGTCCGTGGCCTGCAGAGCTGTCCGAGCAGAATGTCACACTTGATGCGGGGCAGTCGACCGAGATAGAAGTAACCTTCGAGGCGCCCGCCAATGGGGAGGAGCGAGTGTGTTATGTGAGGGCGACGCCCGCGGCAGCTCCGGAGGTCTCCACCTACGCGACACTCACCGCACGGGGCGGCGACTCGCCGGTGGGCAAGCCGATCGAACTCCCCCTTGTGATTGAACCCTACGCCCATGAGAACCGGCAGTTCGGCTACCTGCCCGAGTACGCCGTTAACAACGAGCTCTACTTCGACCTTGAAAACCGCCCGTTTGTCGTGGAGGGAGCCACGCTGCACCGCGAGGCGGACGGCGAATGGGTGAGCACGAACCTCAAAGACGCGGTGGTCCGCACGGTTCCGGACGTCGGGGCCGGCTCATGGAGGGCAAACGGATCGAAAGTGGCGTTCGACTCCGACAACAACGTTTACCTCATCGGCCGCTCGGGAAGGACCGCGGCCCTGCTGCGCTCCACCGACGGCGGCGAGACATTCACTGCTTATGTGATTCCGGGGAGAGAAGATGAGGGGCGGGCGTGGGACTTCGAGCAGTTCTCCGGGCACAACATTCCAGAGGGACCGCCGCCTGTCGTCCGGCTAACCCGCACGCACCGTGATACCGAACACCGGCTGCGCTGGCGGAGCACGAACGATCTCGACCTTTTCGTTGCGGAGAAAACCGAGAACGGCGACATCGAGTTCAATGAGCCGTTGCGGCTTACCGACGTGGCCCTGGGAAGCTCCATGCACTCCGGTATCCCGTCGATGGTGGTCTCGCAGGGTTCCCGCGTCCACGTCGTTTGGGGCGAGGCGACCGATCCGGACGCGAGCCTAGACGAGATTCCCGGCGTTCCCGCCTACGTCGCAACTTACGACAGGGAAACGGAGAGCCTCGGCGAACCGGTCTTTATGAGTTACGGTCCACCGCCCAACGATGGACACAACACTCCCAGCATCACCATTGACAGCGAGGGCTACCTGCGTGTCGTGGTCGGCACACACGGGGCCCCGTTCCAATACCTCCGCTCGCTGGAGCCGAATGACGCGTACTCGGGATGGACCGAGGAGACCCGTACCAGCGGGGACGACCTGCGACAGACTTACGTGGGGCTCGTGACCGACGCGGATGACGGGTTGCATCTGGTCTTCCGTCTCTGGCGCTCGGGCGAGGAGCACCTCGACGGGGAGCTCTGGGCGGCGCTGGCCTATCAACGGAAGCTCCCCGGGAAAGACTGGGAAGAGGCGCGGCTGCTGGTTGCGCCGCCGCTTCCCGAATACAGCATCTACTACCATCGGCTCACGGTGGACCGCAACGGCCACCTGTTCCTCTCCTATGATTACTGGTCGACGATGTGGTTCTACCGCAACGACCAACGGGGGCCGGTGGCCGCCGGGTCGGGACGGCCCGGCAGAGGCTGGGGGCGCGCGGTACTGACTTCGCCTGACGGCGGGGATCAGTGGATGCTGTGGTGAAATCTGAAGACTCTCCCCGATATCCGCATGGACACCATGCACTCCGGAAGGTCCCCGTGGGCCGATACTTATCGCGGCAAATCCCCGGGCGGCCCGTCCCGGACTTCCCAATCGTCATAATAAACCTGCACAACGCCCCCCGACTCGCGCACATAATTGACCAGGGTCTCCGACGTATACAGCTTGAGCGGGTTCCAGTGGGTCATGGGAACCGGCTCCGTTGCCTCGGGGCTGTAGGTCCAATCGGTAACATCGAAAACCACCTGGCGTTCACCGCCTTCCGGGCGCACGGCAAAGAAGAACCGTCCGCTCTCGTCATCCCCCTGCCGGTAATACGTTTCCAGGGTCATCCATTGGCCGGCAGGCACTTCGAAATCCCGGTTGGATTCGCTCCACACGGTGGGTTGCCAACGCCCCGCCTCCTCGTCGCGTTTCTGCGCATGAACGCCGAAATAGAGCGGCTTTCCATCGCCCTCGTCCTTCCGCAGACTCAGCGCGATGCGAAAGGGGTACGGATGGTCGACCCACCCGGCGGCCAACCAGAGCTCCTCCAGACGGAACCAGGTGAATCCATCGGGATACTCTCGCAGCAACTCCAAATCCGGGTGCAGGTAAAGCCGTCGTTTGTGATACACCTCGGTCAGATCCGTATTGTCATAGACATTGGCCTGGATGCGTCCCTTGAATTGGTCCTGCCCGTGGGGCGTGCGCGGGTTCTTCAGCCAGTAATGCAGCACGTGATTGCCGGAGGCGGTGGGATCGGGAATGATCCTGGCATACCGGTCATTGACCTCGCCTCCCTGGTACTGAATGTAAAACTCCCCGAATCCGGGATACCCCTCCAGATGCTCCACCCAATCATTGGGTGGAGCCACCGATTGATCCGCACCCGTGAGGTCGTCGTCCCCGTTACGGGGCACCACGGTCGATTCCGGCTCAAATCCCGAATGGAAAATCAACCGCCCTTCTTCCGACCCCCTTTCGACCTCCGAAGCGCCGCACCCCCAGCCCAGGCATCCCGCCAATACAAGAAAAACCTTTTTAAAATTTATAATGGCCCGCCTCATAAGAACCTTCAGGTTTGCGGCCACGCGCGTTCGACTCCCTCGCCGTCCAGCTTCCCCTGAAACTCCCTTAACCGGCGTTCGGCGCCGCGGGTCTGGCGCGGAGTAGTCTTGTTATTCCGGCAATAGGCCGCGAGCAAGCCAGCTGCTTCTCCTATGTTCCATTCGACCGGATGCAGGCGGTAACAGCCGTTGGTAATGTGCGTCGTACCGATATTCTTGCACCCCGCCAGCAGGTTTTCCAGGCGCCGCGGTATCAGCGCACCCAGCGGAATTTGAAACGGCAGCGACTGCACGTCGATGTAGTTGTCTCCGCCGGTACTCGGATGCAGGTCGATGCTGTACGCGCCGATTCCAACAGAGTCGTCAAATTCCTCCGCTTTGATCGATCCGGACGGCCGCCCCAGTAGTTCCCGGCGTGCCTCGACGCCCACGTGTTGCTCCAGAACGGTGAACTCCGCCCGGATCCGGCGCGACTCCCGGATGTACGGGTACTTGGCGAGGCCGTCGAACGTATCCACCATTTCCGGACGCAGCCGCAGGCCGGGCCAGCCGGCTCCGCCGTCCGGCCGGGGCGCCTCCGTCTGCAGCCAGTAAAACAGCGAAAGGCTCAAATTCCGCGCGCCGGCAAGGTGCTTTCCGGTTTCCTCGTCATCCCCCATCATATGACCCAGGAAGTAGTCGTTCTGAGGCCAGTTGACGAGCGTGGCACTGCCTTCATAAGTCCCGGGCTGGAAGTTTCGCCGGTCCACAATCCGCCGGTAGAGCCACCAACCTCGCGCTTCGTCGGCGGGATCGAAGACCCAGGTGCTGGGTTCGAGGGTTCGGGGATTCGAATAGGTAAAGTCGAGCAGGCGTCCAGGCCAGGGAGGCGACAAATCGGGAACGAAATCACGCCAGAAGGCGTAGTCGGGGGGCGGGTCCTGAACGAAATCCCCGTCGGGAACGTATTCCATCGGAAAGCACCAGGTCACCGACTGCATGTTCTCCGGCTGCGCCTCCTCGGCAGCATGCAATTCTCCGGTTTCCTCCCGCGATTCGGCGCCGGTTACGTACTCGGCTCCCGCCAGCGGGAGGAGGCTTCCCAATTCGGTCGCGTCGATGAACCAGGGTGCTTCCAGCGTGCGGCGCCGGCCGGTCCGGCGATCACTGACCACGACGGCCGCGATCCGGTCGCCGTCCACATCCGCCTCGACCACCCGATGCTCCAACAGAATCCGGAGGCGGCCCGTCGCCAGATGCGGCGCCATCATTTCGTAAAGAACCGCCAGGGAAACGCGTGGTTCGTGACACAGCCGGGACACACTGCCGCCGCCGGGATTCAAGTGTTCGCGGGCACGGGCTTCATCGGTCAACGGGTAATGGCGGCGATAATACGCGCGGATTCCCTCGCGAAACTCCCTGTAACTCCGGGTGGCGCCGTGACTCTCGATCCACCGGTGTTCATCCGGCGGCACCACCTGGGAAGTGAACTGGCCGCCGATCCAGTCCGTCTCCTCGGTCAGGATCACCCGCAGCCCGTTCCGCGCCGCGGCCAGCGCCGCGGCGCAACCGCCGGTCCCGCCCCCCGCAATCACCAGGTCCGCGGCAAGCGACTCGCCGAAACCGTTCTCCGGCAGCGGCAGCGAAGCAAGCAGCTGGTTCGAAGCGAGAACGGCGGGCGTCGACAGCGCGAGCGTCTTTATGAATTGTCTCCGTTTCATGATCTCCCTTTTTCCTTCCGCGGTTGAATATTCCGGTTCCCATCTGATCCTGACCGTTCGGCGGCAGGCATCAATGCGAATTTACTACCGCAATCACCTGTTTCCATAATGGGTTTGAACGCCGTACGCGCCGGGTATCGCCCGCCTGGAAAATAGTTCGCCCAAATAGAGAATTATTGAGAGACTTGCTGCAATGAAATCGCTGGTCCGGACCGCAATCGCCGTAGTTGGAGCAGCGCTGACCTGGGGAGGTCCGGCGCTGGAAGGAGCCCGAATCGCTATCAGCGAGCCTTTTGAAGGCGTTACCCATTACGTCATTCACCAGGAGCAGCCGCGGCGTGTCAGCATCCATCTCCTCGAAATCGATCCTGCCGCTCCCGGCATTGGATTTCTGACAACACCGTCCAACGGCGATCTCCCCGGCGATACGGTACACGAGCGGACCCGTGACTTTGCCGCGGAACATGGCCTGCAGATCGCGATCAACGCAAATTTCTCCAATTATGTTTCCGGCATCAACATGAACCTCCTCAATATTGCGGCATCCAACGGAGACGTCTACTCACCGTTCTACGCCGGCTGGCCGGGAATCAATATCACCGCCGACAACCAGGTGGATCTCGTCACTGCCGTTCCTGAGAACATTTCACACGAACCGCCGGATTTCTTCAGCGGTTACGACCCGGTCCCGGACGTACCGCTTTTTAACACGGTCGGGGGCAACGAACTGATTTTGCATCACGGTGAAGTGGTGGCAACCTGGGAAGACGGCCTTCATCCCCGGACCGCCGCCGGAGTGACCGCCGGAGGAAACCTCCTGCTGTTCGCGGTCGACGGGCGCAACAACGAGCACAGCCGCGGCATGTCCACGACAGAAGTCGCGCGCGTTCTGAAGCAATACGGAGCGATCCACGGGATCAACCTGGACGGCGGCGGATCCACGACCCTTGTTTTTTCCGATCCCTCGCCACGCGTGGTCAATATCCCGGTGGGGATCGGTAACGAGCCCGGGACCGAGCGCTACGTCGGCAACAATTTCGGCATTTTCGCCAACCTTCGGGAAACCCCGCTCCGCTTCACCCGCCTGTTCGCCGATTTCGAACATCTCAGCGACACGCCGACGCCCAATGGAGCACTGTTTCTTCGTCAACCCTCCTACTCCGGCTCGACTACCGGCAATCTCGCGCCGGCACCGGATGATTCGCGGGTAATCGGCGAGAACGAACTCCCCTCGGGCAGCGCCAAACGGCGGGCTCTCCGGCTCCGGTGGGCCTTTCGCTCCGCTCTCAACCATCCGTGGCTCCGGATCTCCACCCACACGACCCCGGAGGCTCTCGGACAACCCATCATTTCATTTGAGAAATCCGTTCGCTTCGATGTTCACGCCAACCGGGATGTGACCGTGCTGCTGCTGGTTCGCAACACGACCTCCTCCGGAGAATACGGTGCCACCGGTGTCGCTTCGGGTGGATTCGAGTTCATTGGCGGCACTCCGGAAGCTGACGGACAAGTCGTCACTGTTCCACCGCAAGGCAAGCGGGTGCCCGGCGGCGAATGGACCACGCTGAATTTCGACCTACCTCACGAGACCGTTACGGGATGGAACGTGAACAACCCCGAACTTGACGGCAACGGCACCCTTGAAACCTCCCGGGGAGTCATTCAGTCGCTGATTTTCGTTCCGTTGAACGACGACTACTCAATCGATCCGTTTGAGGTCTATCTCAACAACTTTCAGATAGCCGAAAGCGCTTCGGTTCCCCAGGGGCCGCCCGAGGTCCGCATTTCGCCGGCCAAAGATGATATCCCCCTTCGTCTCGAGATCCGCGGAGCCACACACAGCGCTTACACAGTCGAAATATCCGACGACCTCATTGAGTGGACCCAGGCGGAAACCCTGTACGCCGATGCGGAAGGCCAAGCCATATTCAACGACTCCGGCGCTTCGGGGAAACAGAACGGGTTTTATCGGGTCAGGTACTCGACCGCCCCTCCTCCTCCGGCCGCGACGTCTCGGTAAGCGGAACCGGTTCGTGAAAGTACCGCGCCGCCGTTCATTTGTCCGAGAGAAAGATCAGGATAGAAGCGCCCGAAATAAAGGGAAACGTTTGCCGGCGCATCGTCATCGTCATCAGGACGACAGAATCCACCGCCGATCCCGACACCCATGGGCTCAATCCGGGGAGGCCTCGGAGACAGCCACCTGGTCGAAGTCGTGCCGTTCGACGACTCCTTTGACACGCGGAAACAATTTGATGGCCTCGGCAATCATCCAGATTTCCAGGATGATCGTGGTCAACGCGATCGACAGGAGCACCCAATTGCCGTCCTGAAACCAGCTTGTTTCCTGGCCGGGAGCCTGGACGAACGCCTGCCAGAGCATCGCCCACGCCGGGATAATGAGCATGAACAGCAGAGGAAGAACAATAAAGAATACCGGTTTGCCCCGTCGCCAGAGCCAGAACGCGATCACGAGAAACGCAAGGCCCGCCATCAGTTGGTTGGTCGCGCCGAACATCGGCCAGAGGATGAGTCCGCCGCCGCCGGCGGTTTGCAGGGTCCAGGCCTCGGCCCCGGGTCCCGGGAGGGACGCCAATGCTCCGGCGACGACCACGGCGAACAAGGTGGCCACGTAACGGTTTCCCAGCCATGCCACGGGGTTGGCATAACCCGCGCCGGAAGAAACCGGCGCCCCGGCACCGGCCCCTTCCCGTCCGGCGCCCCTGAGAGCCCCCGCCAGTTCCTGAACCACGTAGCGTTGGAGGCGGGTGGCGGTATCGAGTGTGGTCGCGGCAAATGAAGCGACAAAAACTCCCATGAGCGCCGTTGCCACGACGGCCGGAATTCCCAGTGCCGCGAGAAAGTTCCCGGCCCCGTCGACAAACGCCCCGACGGTCGCGGCCAGCCCTTCGGCCTCCCCCCAGGAAGCGTAACGGCTCGCCCAGGCCTCGGTCCCCGTCAGCATCCCCCCGTCGGCCGCCGCAACCCCCAGGCCCAGTCCCGCGACACAGGCAAGGATAACGAGGGTCGCCAGAAACCCTTCGGTCAACATCGATCCATAGCCGACAAACTGCGCATCGGTTTCCCGTTGGAGCTGCTTGCTGCTGGTTCCGGAGCTGACCAGGCAGTGAAAACCGGAGATTGCCCCGCAGGCGATGGTGATAAAGAGAAACGGCACAATCAGCGGAGCCCCGGCGGGATTCCACTGGAACATCGGAGCACTCAGCTCGAGCGGCTGCCGCGCGGCCCCTTCGGTCACCGGCGCTCCGCCGATCATCGCGGCCGCAATCAAGCCAAGCAGCACCAGTCCGAGAGCCGATACCAGCTGCAGGGCATTGATATAATCCCGGGGTTGCAGCAGCACCCACACAGGAATCACGCTGGCGATGTAGGAGTAGCCCAGGAGAACCGCCACCCAGACGATCGTCGGCCAACTCGCGAACCACTGATTGAGCGCTTGCAGGCCCCATTCACCGGCCTCCCACCCGAGGAAAGCAAAGTTGAAATTGGTATCGCCGACGATAACCGTGACATACATGACCACCAGGACGAGAATCGAAGGAAGCACCAGGCTCACTCCGCGCCGGTGCAGCCAAAGACCGACCACAATCGCGATGGGGATCTGTACCAGGCAGGGGAAGATGGCGGCGGGGTACTGACGGAAAACCGCGGCAATCACCAGGCCGAAGATCGCGATGATGATGGAGAGCGCGAGAAAGAGCACCGCGAAGAACAACAGGCGCACCCGCGGATTGAGCACCCGTCCGGCAACATCGCCGACCGATTGCCCCTTGTTACGCAAGGAAACCACGAGGCTCCCGAGATCATGGACCGCCCCGATAAAGACGGACCCGAGCAGCACCCAGAGCAAGGCCGGCAACCATCCCCAGATCACGGCAATTGCGGGCCCCACGATCGGTCCCGTGGCCGCAATCGAGGTGAAGTGGTGTCCGAAAACAATACTTCTTTTCGTCGGCACGTAGTCGACACCGTCCTTCAGGCTCTCCGAGGGACACACGGTCTCCGTGGAAAGCTGGAAGATCCTCCTTCCCAGCCAGCGCCCGTAGGTATGGTAGGCGACGATAAAACCGAGTCCGGCAAACAGGGCTATAAACAGGACATCCATAGCGTGAATTCAAGCGAGGCGGAACAGGGGAAAACCGGCACCCGCGCCAGTATTGCCGGGTATTAAGCTAAGCCGCCCCTCCTGCCTGTCAACCCGGTTTCCGGCCCGGGGGAAGGGGCGCATAGTCGCCGCTGACGGGTTTCTCATTGAGCCAGCTCCCGCGATCGCTCGGTTGCGGCACGGACGGTGTCGCGAATCAATTCGCGAAAACCACCCGCTTTCAATGTTTCCAGGCCCGCCAGGGTCGTGCCGCCTGGAGAGGTGACCCGGTCGCGCAGGTCTTCGGGAGTTTCCCCGGTCTCGATCACCAGACGGGCGGCTCCGTACACGGTGTGCGAAGCGAGGCGTTCGGCAACCGCTGGAGCGAGGCCCGCAGCGACACCGGCTTCTCTCAAAGCTGCGATAAATTCGAAAATATAGGCCGGTCCGCTCCCGCTCAGACCGGTCACGGCATCGAGTTGATCCTCGGGGAGTTCCACCCATTCCCCGAGGGAGCCCAGGATGGCCTGAACCGACTCCCGGTCCTCTTCCGACAAGGGTTCCAAAGCCGAAAAAGCGGAAATCCCCGCACCTATCTGTCCGGGAGTATTGGGCATCACCCGTACGATGTTTCGCGCCGAGGAAAAACGCTCCGTAAGCTCCCTCAGAGTCTTGCCCGCCAGAATGGAAATCACCAGTTTCCCCTCGCTCTCCATTCCGATTTCCTCGGGAAGTTCATCGAGCTGCTGGGGTTTCATCGCGAGGACCAGAATCGACGTGTCGCGGGTCAGGTCGGGCAGCTTCAGACTGAAAGCAATGCCGGTTTCACCGGCCAGCTTCTCCGCGGTGTCATCAAGCGCACTCGTACAAATAATATTCCGCGGCGCATAGACCTTCCTGGCCAACATGCCTCGAACCATCGCCGTGGCCATCCGCCCGGCGCCAAAAAACGCGATCTTTGCCATGTGGCCCAACCTAGCATTTATCAACCGTGCCAGGCAATCACGGGTTTGTTTCGGGTTTCAGGTTTCGGGAAAGCCGCTCCTATGAGAGATCGCTGGGCAAACCCGCTCGGGCAAGGTGGCACCGTATGCGAAGGAGCGCTCCGGAGTGGAGCGGAGGCGGTTGCGGAACCTTGGCCGGGTCAATCGGTGTACGGCTCCAGCTCCTCGGCGGTCCAGGCACCGCGGCTCCCGACTTCCCTGCGAATCTCGGCGACCGTTTCCTCGCTGACTTCGGACGCGTCGTTGCCCCATTCCTGGCGGATGTAGGTCAGGACCGCGGCCACGTTCTGATCACTCAGGTGACCGAAGGGTGCCATTACGCCACTGTACTCCTCTCCCCGCACCTCGATGGGCCCCTGAAGCCCGTGAAGAACAACGCGGACGAGACGCTCTTCGGAGCCGGTCACCCACTCCGTCTCCACAAGGGGAGGAAACGCGCCGGGAACTCCCTGGCCGTCGGCCTGGTGGCAGGCCTGGCAATTCTGCTGATACACCCGCGACCCCAACGCAACCACATCGAGCTCCTCCGGATCTTCCTCGTCGGGAGCCGCCAGTGGCCCCTTGGTCTCATCGAACACCATCGGATCGAAGCGGCCGCCGAAATTCGCCATGTAAATGCCACCGACGAGCATGAGCGCACTGAAGAAAAAAACGATCATAATGGGCATGATCGGAAACCCCTCGGATTTCTCCTCCCTCTTCCGCATCAGGGAGGCATGCACCTCCTGGAGGCTCTCATCCGAAGCCGCTTCCGGATCCACGCTTCCCCCTCCGTCTTCGGGATTTCTCTTTTTCTGGTCACTCATTCTGTAGGCACCTCCGGCAAATCGTAGTCCAAACGCAAACTCAAAAGATACTCAACAAGCGCTTCCGCGCGCGAGGTCGGCACAATTTCGTAACCGTCCGACGGCCGATGGCCCTCGGGCAAGTCAAGCGCGCGGCCCGAGGGTTCGCCTTCGATTCGCCGCTCCTCGTACAGGAAGCGGTAGGAAGGCATGGCGGACCCCTCGGTATTGATCCGGGGATCGTAAAGATGGCGGTGGTACCAATCCCGGGACGTCTGGCGTTCTCCGACCGTCATCAGATCCGGACCGATCCGCCTGACACCCAGAAGAATCGTTCTGTCACCGATATAATCGCGTGAAACCGACTGCCGCTCGCCCCAATCGCGATCCTGATCGCTTCCATAGCCGGGACGGCGAACCTGCTGGGAGTGACAGTAAACACAACCGAGTTCCTGATAGACCTTTTGCCCCCGCTGCGCAATACCCGCCCTGGGAGGCGGGTAAAATTCCCCGGTAGCCTCATCCTCGTAGTGTTCCAGTCCGCCCAACTGAACGTAACTGCTGAACACGATACCCGTCCAGCAAAAGGCGATGGTCAACAGGATCCCTATAACGATAACAAGAAGTCTGTTCATTTCGCTGCAACCTTCATAGTTTTCGGCTCGGCGGTGAGCATCGAACGGTTTTCGGCGGTTTCCGGGCGAAGAAGCAGCCACAGGCAGTGGATGGCGAACGCCACGTGAGCGACAAAAAGCAGGAGCCCTCCAAGGCTCGCCATCACCAGCCACGGAAGCGTATTTCGCGTGATATCGACGAATTCCGGGTACGCTTCAGGGTTGTTCATTTGCAACCCCTGTATCCACCCGCCGACGCACATGGCAAAAACGTACAGGCCGATGCCTGCGGCACTTGTCCAGAAATGCAGGCTGATGAGCGTCGGCGAAGGCCATGCCCGTTGCAGGACGCGCGGCAGGAGGTAATACAGGGCACCGAACATCGCCATGGTGAACCAGGCGTAAACACCCCACTGCATCAGACCGTCAGTGAAGTAGGTAAAATGAACGATCTCCTTGACGCCTCTAAAGGCGGCGATCGCGGCGACCACGGACACCGTCGTAAACGCGACGGCCGCAAAATAAGTGAAGCGCAACGCGGGACTGGTTCGAAGCATTCCGAAACTGCCCGCCATGGCACGGTGATGATTGATCCCGATAATAAAGACCGGGAACAACACCAGCAGGGCGCCCGTAACCCCGGCCGAAATAATCCAGGCGGGAACCGGGCCGCCCGCCAGGTAATGCATGCCGGCCCAGCCGGCAAAAACCAGGTAACTCCAAAACGCCACCGAGGTCAGGTAGTAACTGTGCACGGGTTTTCCGAGAATCTTCGGAAGAAGATAATAGACCGAGGCCAGCCCGATGGGGGTCAGCCAGAGCGCGTAAAGGTTATGAGCAAACCACCAGCCGACCACCTCCTGCAGGACTCCGCGCGCCGGCGCGTAGACAGCCATCAACTGAGCGGTGCCGAATATGGCGGGAAACCAAAACAGCGCTGCGAGCAGGTACCACTGGGAAACGTAGGTGTATTTTGAATTCCGATACTGAAAGGTAAGCACGACCCACAACGCGATCAGAACGTAAGCGAACATCAGGATCGGCGCGGCGTAGCCGGGCATTTCCAGCCATTCGCGGGCGGTGAGGTCTCCGAAAAATATGCCCGCCACCCCGACAAGGACCCCGACATTCCAGAAAACGGCGGCGGTATTGAGAATCGTTCCCCTCTGCAGCACATTCCGGGAAAGGCGGGCCATGATCCAGAACCCGACCGCCAATCCGGCGTTGGTTGCCCACCCGTACAGGAACACGGTCGTATAGGCGGGACGGACCCGTCCGTAGGTCAACCATTCCCAATTGCCGAGAAAGCCCGGGGTGTGCAACTTGAAGGAAGTAATCAGGGCCAGCAGCGTTCCGACCAGCAGCCAGAACACGCCGGCCGCGGCAAAGAGAACGACGGGAGCACGCATCGACCGGTCGATCGCACCTGATGCGGCGGCGCCCTGTTTGGTGTAATCCGGGTTTGAAGAAGAATCGCTCATCGGTGGTTAACCCTGTAATTCATCGTTCTCCGCTTTCTCGCGGTCGTCGTGCTCTTCCGGGTCCTCATCCGAATCATTCGCTTCGGGATCCTCGGCTTCAGCCTCTCCCTCCGGTTCGGCGGGCTCTTCGGCTTCTTCTTCCAAATCCTCGAAGTCCCCGAAGACGATGGTCTCTTCCCTGCCGATTTCCTCCACGGCAAGTTCCATCGCGCGCTCGATCGGCAGGCGCACACGTCCCTCCGACTCGTCGATCCAGCCGTACTCGGCCAGCTCGGTCCGGTCGCGGGCCTCTTTCTCTACGAGCAACTCCCTGCGTTCTTCCGGGCTCGCCCCCGCGCGCGCAACCGTATCATGGCGGTCCGGCAGGTACAGCCAGGCCGCGACGATCACCATGATCAACAGTCCACCGATAACCGCGACGGAAGAAACGACGATGCCGGGTGTTGAGGGTTTTTGATTATTCATGATGATTGAGAGATTCCAGGATGCGCGGATCGCGGACCGGGATGGCCTTCTGGCCGAGGTAGCTCTGCATGAAAGCCCAGAAGCAGATCCCGCCGATTCCGACAAACGCGGCGACATCCCAGAGATTAACCCCGAAGTTGTAGTAGGGAAGACCGCTCTCGGCCTGCTTTGTCGGAAGGATGTTGAAGTAGAGATCCAGCAGGTGGAACGCCAGGATCCAGACGCAGATGAAGATCATCCGTCCCGGCTGGACCTTGTTCTTATAGAAAAGGAGATAAATGAACGGAACGAAGAAATGCCCGAACAGGAGGGCCAGCCCGACCCACCACCAGAGTTCGTGTTCCCGGTTGACGTACCAGTACGTCACTTCGGGAATGTTGGCGTTCCAGATCAGGAAATACTGGGAAAAGGCGATGTAGGCCCAGAAGACGGTAAAGGCCAGCGACAGACGGCCCAGTTCGTAGAGGTGGGATCGTTTAAAGACCCCCTGGAAAACCCCGAGGTAAACCAGCAGGAGACAGACCAGGACCGTGGCCGCCAGTGCGGCCCGCATTGAAGCGGAAAAGAACCAGACCCCGAAAATGGTCGAGAACCAATGAAACTCGAGGGTCATCAGCCAGTCGAGCGAGGCGAACGTGACGGACAGCGCGGCGAGGATGATGCCCGCCGCCGACCATTTGCGGCAAACGGTGGTCCAGCCGCCGTTTCCATCCCTGTCCTGGCTGAAAGAAGCTCTTCTGAGCACCGTTGCGACGCCGATAAAAATCCCGAAATACAGAAGCGAGCGCAGGATGAAAAAAGCGTTGTTCAGGTACGGGCTCTTGTGGTGGTAAAGGAGGTCGTCATCAACGGTCGCGGTCTCCCCCGCGATAACGACTGTATTATCCGGGTTCATCCATTTCCACAATCCCTGATCGGTATCGGCGAACAGGGAGTAGACAACCAGCACGAAAAACACGATTCCGATCCAGGGAAAGATGGTGGTGGCGTGTTCCATCGGACGACGGATGACCGTGCCCCAGCCCGCGTCAAACAGGTGGAAGAGCATGATGAGAAACCACATGCCGAGGCCGATCGACAACCAGAACACCAGGGCGATCAAAGTGCCGAGCCCCACGCGGACCGGATCCGCCGCAAACAAACCGATCAAAGTAACCGCCAACCCGGCGACCCCGACAATCAGGGCACGAAACTTCCAGATTTCGGCTGAAACCCCGCCGTGCGCCGGCGCTGCGGTATCCGCTGATTTACCGTTACTCATAGTCCAAGTTCCCCTCTCATATCATCGGGCACGTCCTCTTCGGTGCCCAGTCGCGCCCGTTGCAGCGCGCGCACGTAGGCGATCACCGCCCAGCGGTCTTCAACGTTGAGTTTATCCTTGTAGGCACCCATGAGACCCCGGCCCTCCGAGATAACCTCAAACCACTCCCCTTCCGGCATCGCGTGGAGGCGTTCCGTATGGAAATCCGGAACCCCCACCATGCCGTACTCGACGGTAATGCCCTGGCCGTCGCCGACACCTCCGTGACAGGATCCGCAGAAAATCCGGTAACGGTCCTTGCCCCGTTCCATCGTCTCTCGGGAAACGACCATGGGAAACCCTTCGGCGTAGTCACCGTTAACGGTGCCCTTGTTGAAATGATCGTCGTCCAACCGCTCGCTCGCCTCCGGATCCCCGTATTGCCGGTGGACGGTGCCGGACGGTACCGGACGGTCGCTCCGGCCGTCTTCGAAGAACGCGCTTTCCGACTGGGCCTTATATTTCGACTGCCGCACCATGTCCGGAAAGATCTCGATCGGAGGACGTTCGAAGAGCGACCCGCGGAATCCCACGATGGAGACCAGGGCCACCAGCGAAAAAGCCAATATGACGAAGAAAATGCGCATGGTCAGTCGTCGATTCGGGTAACCTCGCTTCCCCCGATTTCATTCAGGAGGGCGGTCGTCGTCTTTTCCTCGAACTTGGGATCCGACGATTCAATAACGATATAGAACCGGTCGTTGGAGGCCCGGTCCACGGCGTCGTGTTTCATGGCCGGATGATAGTGCATGGGCAAACGGTTCAGGAGGAACATTCCGATGATTGCCCCGAAGGCGGCGAGAAGGATGGTCAGTTCGTACGAGACCGGAAACGCGTACATCGGGCTGAACATCGGCTTTCCACCGACAGCAATGGGATAATCATAGGCGTTCATGTACCAGATCATCAGCATGCCGCCGAAAAAGCCGGTGGCACCGCCCAGAAGCGTGAACACGGGAACCTTCGAGCGTTTCAGGCCCATTGCCTCGTTCATACCGTGAACCGGAAACGGCGTGATCACATCCCAGTGCTTGAAACCCTTGTCGCGCACGTTTTCAGCGGCGTGCATCACCTCGCCCGGCGTGGCGAAAGAAGCGATCAATCCGTAAGTCTTTTCTTCGCTCATGGTCAGTGACTCCCTCCTTTCGGGTTATGATGCGGATCGGCCTGCGGGGTCACCGCCTTGATCTCGGCCATCGCCATCAGCGGCAGGAACCGCAGGAA
>PWMU01000124.1 GCA_003558065.1 Opitutia bacterium
CCCCGGCGACCGCCTATCCGCTCGCCCGGGCGATTATGAAGATCGAAAGGGAGCTCTTTGAAGGCGACCGGGACTACCTGATTGTCGCGGGCATGCAGTCGGTTGACGGTGACACGGCCCAGGTGCCTCCACAGGTGGCCCAGGAGTTGGATATTGCTCATGTCGCCTACGTCACCGACCACGCGCTGGATGTGAACGGCGAAGTGACCGTCCGGCGCTTAACCCGTAACGGCAACGAAACCCTGGCACTTTCCCGCTACCCGTGCCTGGTGACTCTGACCGCACGAACCCCGCCGCCGTATCCCGGTTTCAGGCGCACGCGGTGGGCCGCTTCACAGGCGTTGTTCGAGTGGGATGCCGAGGCGATCGGTGCGGACCAGTCGCGCATCGGACTGGCCGGGTCCCGCACGAATGTCGTTAAAATTTTTCCGGCGAAGGAAACAACGAGCCGCCGGTGCCTGATTCTCCAGGATCTCGAGGAGCTGGTGGGCCTGCTCAGGGAAAGTTACGCGACACGGAGGGACAAGCCGGCAACAACCGACCGGGACCCGGACTACCGGTTGCCGGAAGGAAAGGCGGCCGAGTACCGGGGGGACCTGTGGATCTATGCGGAGCAGGAGGAGGGACAACTCCATCCGGCCGCCTTCGAACTGTTGGGAAAGGCCCGTGAACTGGCGCTCCCTTTGGGAGAGAAGGTGGGAGCGGTTCTGGCTGGTTTGAATGTTGAAAACCTCGCTTCCGAGCTCATAAGGCAGGGCGCCGACAAGGTTTTTGTCGTCGCGGGCCAACAGATGAACCGGTTTCTGGTACGGCCTTACACGGTCGCAGTGACCCGTCTGGTCGAGAAATATAAGCCGCAGATACTGCTCTTCAGCGCAACGCCAATGGGACGCGAGCTCGCTCCGCGTATCGCCTATGCGACGCAGTCGGGCCTCACGGCCGATTCCACCGATTTGCGTCTCACCGACCTCAAGCGGGGCAGGAACGAGCGCGTCGGCATTCTCATGCAGACCCGGCCGGCGCTCGGCGGTAACATCATGGCAAGCATTGTGAGCCAGAACTCGAGTGTGCAGATGTCCACCGCCCGTCCGGGGGTCTTGAAAGCTCTCGAGCCCGACAACTCCCGTGCCGGGGAGATCATCCGTTTCGATCCGATGCTGAATGGGACGGATCCCGGGGTACGGGTCTGTTCGGTGGAGAAAAAACCTCCTTCCTCGGGCCTTGCGGAGGCTTCGGTCGTCGTGGCGGGCGGGATCGGGTGCCGCACCAGGGAGAACTTCGAGCGGTATGTCGGCTCGCTGGCAGCTGAATTGAAGAGAGTTCTGGGCGCTCCGGTGGAAAGGGCGGGTTCACGGGAGGCGGTTGAAGCCGGGTTCACCGACCGGAGCCGCCAGGTGGGGCAGACCGGCGAGACCATTGCCCCGAAGCTCTATGTGGCGATGGGGATTTCCGGGGCGGTGCAGCATCTCTCGGGCGTGCAGGGGGCGGAGACGATCCTGGCGATCGATAAGGACCCCAAGGCCCCCATCTTCCGGGCCTGCGACTTCGGGGTGGTGGGAGAGATGGAAACCGTGGTTCCCGAGCTGGTACGCCTCCTGGAAGCCTCTCGGATTCCACAGGCTGTTGAACACTGATGAATAGATTCGACCAGATGGATGTTCTTTTCGTGGGCGCCGGACCGGCGAGCCTGGCGGGGGCGATCCGACTCAAACAGCTTCTCAGGGAAAAGGGGCGGCCTGAATCCGTTGTGGTGATTGAGAAAGGGGGGCGGACGGGGCATCACAACCTCTCGGGCGCTGTCTTTGAAGCCGCGGTGCTCGATGAGCTGGTTCCGGATTGGCGCGAGCGGCGCGACAGGTTTGTTGTGCGGGCGCTCGCCAACCGGGTCGAGCGCGACGAACTTTACTACTTCCCGGGTAAACGCAGCAGTATCCGGATTCCGGATGCGATCGTCCCTGCAGCGATGCGTCACCGGGGAGACCTGATTGTTTCCGTCAGCGAACTGGTGCGCTGGCTCGCAGGGGTGGCCGGCGAGTTCGGTGTCGAGGTTTATCCGGGGTTTGCCGCGCGCGAGCTTCTGGTCGAGGGCGACTGGGTGCGTGGGGTGCGGCTCGTGGACCGCGGCCTCGACCGGAACGGTCGCCCGCAGTCGAATTACCTTCCCGGCGAATCGCTTACCGCCGGGGTAACGGTATTGGGCGAGGGCTCGCTCGGTCCGCTTGCCGATCAGGTGATCCGCCGTTTCGACCTCGACCGCGGACGGAATGCGCGGCTGGTTTCCGTAGGAGTCAAGGAGATGATCCGCCTGCCGGCCGGCAATGCCTTCGGGGCCAACCGGGCGGTGCATGCGGCGGGCTACCCGAACCTGGGAACATTCGGAGGAGGCACGGTTTACAGTATGGGTGAAAACCTTGTGGCCGTGGCCCTGGTGCTGGGTCTCGACTGGAAGTACGCCGACCTGAACCCGCACCGGGAGTTGCAGGTATTCAAGTCGCACAAGCTCGTTCAGGAATGGCTTGAAGGCGGAAAAGTGGTCGAATACGGGGCGAAGACCCTTCCCGAGGGCGGCTACTTCGCGGTGCCGCAGCTGGTTGTGAACGGAGCGGTTATGATCGGTGACGATGCCGGTTTGACCAATGTGAGTAAGCTGAAAGGACTCCATTACGCCATCAAATCGGGTATGCTCGCGGCCGAAGCGATCTTCGAGGCGCTGGTGGCGGGATCTTGTGCCCGTGAGGAACTTCAGCGCTACGAGGCCCGGCTCGAAGAGAGCTTTGTGATGAAGGACCTGGCCGCCGCCCGAAACTATCGCCAGGTCTTTGCCAGGGCCGGCCCTCTTATGGGTATGCCGTTGAGCCTGGTGCAACGGTGGCTGCCGCCGCTCGGAAACCGGCCGGATCACGTCAGTCTCACCCCCCGCCGCCTGGGCGGGAACCGTGCCGGCGGCGTGGATCGATTGACCGATGTCAGTTTCTCCGGAACCCATCACCGGGAAGGGGCGCCGGCCCATATTGCTGTTATTGATCCCGCTCTCTGCGCCAAATGCCGGGAGAGGTTCGGCCTCTATCCCTGCGAGTCCTTTTGCCCGGGTGAAGTGTACAAAGCGAGCGGCGACGGGCTGGCACTCAGCCCTTCGAACTGCTTGCACTGTCAAACCTGCCGCGAAAAGTGTCCGTACCGGAACGTGAGCTGGCAGGTTCCCGAAGGCGGCGACGGGCCGATGTATCGAATGATGTAGGGTGCCGCCGCCTTCGACTCGTCGGCGGGCTGCAAGCGGCCCTGATCGAAGGGATCGGGAGTTGAAGTCTTTCGTTTGCTTCCGCGGGAGCCGGAGGGGCTTCCTTGCCGGCCTGACGGAATAAATTTGACGAATCGCTGAATCGGCTGCTCTTTCGTCGGACATCCGTTTCCTTTTTATGGACGAAGAGAAGGCAGCCCAGACTTGGATTCGCATCAATCCGCCCGTATTTATCAGTTCCGCCGTGCTGTCGCTGCTGCTTGTGACCTATGCGGTGGTTGACTCGGAGGGGGCGGCGGTTGTTTTCAACGCGGTCAATGGCTGGATTGTCGATTCGGCCGGGTGGTTTTACATTCTGTCGGTCGCTTTTTTCCTGGTCTTTGTCATTTTTCTGGGAGTGTCGCGCTTCGGCACGATCAAGCTGGGAATGGACCACAGCGAGCCGGACTACAGTTACGTCTCGTGGTTTGCCATGCTGTTCTCGGCCGGAATGGGAATCGGGCTCATGTTTTTCGGGGTGGCCGAGCCGATCATGCACTTTATCGATCCGCCGGTGGGAGACCCGGAGACGGTCGAAGCCGCGCGGGATGCGATGCGGATCACGTTTTTCCACTGGGGCGTGCACGCGTGGGCGATTTATGCGGTTGTCGCGATATCCCTGGCGTACTTCGCTTACCGCCACCAGCTCCCGCTGACGATCCGCTCGGCGTTGTACCCTCTCATCGGCGAGCGCATCCACGGACCGATCGGGCACACCGTCGATACGTTTGCGGTCCTCGGCACTATTTTCGGGGTGGCGACCTCGCTCGGGATCGGGGTGACCCAGATCGCTTCGGGACTGGAGTACCTGTTCGGCATCGAGAGCACGCTTACGCTTCAGGTTGTCCTGATCGCGGTGATCACCGCGATCGCAACACTGTCGGTGGGGTTGGGGTTGGACGCCGGGATCCGTCGGATTTCCGAGTTCAACATTCTTCTGGCTCTGCTCCTGGTGCTTTTCGTCCTCGTTGCGGGACCCACGGTGTTTCTGCTTCAGACCTTCGTCCAGAATACCGGCAACTACCTCTCGAACCTCTTTCACAGCACCTTCAATCTGTACGCCTACGAACCGACCGACTGGATCGGGGGATGGACCTTGTTTTACTGGGGGTGGTGGATCGCCTGGTCGCCGTTTGTCGGGATGTTCATTGCGCGTGTTTCACGCGGCCGGACGATTCGCGAGTTCGTGACCGGCGTTCTGTTCGTGCCCGTGGGATTCACCTTCATATGGATGACGTTCTTTGGCGATACCGCCCTGCACATGGTGATGGAGCAGGGGATCGCCCATCTGGCCGAAGCGGTTGCCGACGATTACTCCATAGCCCTGTTCGCGTTTTTTGACGAATTGCCATTGTCGGGCTTCGTCTCACTCGTTGCGACGATTCTGGTCATCACGTTTTTTGTGACCTCTTCCGATTCCGGATCGCTGGTCGTCGATATGCTGACATCGGGCGGCGGCGACGATTCACCGCTTTGGCAGCGTATATTCTGGGCCGTTGTCGAAGGAATCGTCGCCGCGGCGTTGCTGATTGCCGGAGGCCTGGGAGCCCTTCAGACCGCTACGATCGCCAGTGCGCTGCCGTTTGCGGTGATCATGCTGTTCATGTGCTGGGGACTCGGCCGGGCCCTGCGCCTCGAGACGCTCAAGAAGACCAGCCTGAAGGAGGCCTGGGTCATGCCGGCAAGCGGCCCGAGCCACGTTTCGTGGAAGAAGCGGTTGAGGACCCTGATCCATCACCCCAAGCAGGCCGAAGTGGAACGGTTCCTCCGGGATACCGTGTATCCCGCGTTCCAGGAGGTTGCCGCGGAATTGTGGCGTCAGAATCTGAATACGCGGGTTGAAGTGGGCGAGGACGGTCGGGTTTGGATCGAGGTGCTTCACGGCGAGGAGGCGGACTTTTTCTATTCCGTGCGTCCCCGCGAATACGAACCACCGGCGTTCAGTCTCGACGATACGCGCAAACGCCGGCTTGAGGAGTTGAAGTACTACCGTGCCGAGGTCCATTTGAAGGAGGGCGGGCAGGACTATGACATCATGGGGTTGTCGCGCGACGAAATCATTCACGACGTCATCGACCAGTACGAACGGCACCATGCATTCATGAAGGCGGTTCGTTCTTCCTGAGCTCTTCCGTTTCTTTCGCGGAATTCGCCTGGAGTTTGGCTACCGCGTCGTGCAGGGCATGGGTGATTCGTTCATGGGCGGAATTCCCCTCGCCCTCATTGGCCAGCTCGTCGGGATTTCTGGGCTTGCCGATGTGAACAACAATCCTTCCGGGACGGGGAATACGCCGGCCGACGGGAAGCGCGTCGTAGGCACCCTCGATGTAGACCGGAAGGACCGGTGTCTTGCAGTGCTCGAGGATCAGCCCCAGCCCCGGACGGAAGGGGGCCAGCTTGCCGTCGGGTGAGCGGCGTCCCTCGGGGAACCAGACCAGCGGGTGGTTTCGTTTGAGAACGGCGGCGCCGATCGCGAGGCTGGAGATCGGGCCGCGTTGCGGGTCGATCGGGACTACCTGGCCGAGACGGCTCAGCGCCCGCCAGAAGCGGTTGTGGAAAAGAGCGGTCGTCAACCCGGCCCAGAAGAAGCTGCGGATTGTCCGGAAATCCAGCGCGGCGATCAGTGCCGGCCCGTCGAGGTAACTCACATGGTTCGGGGTCAGGACATAGGGGCCTTGTTTCGGGAGATTTTCCTTTCCGCGAATCTCAATCCGAAAAAGTGTTCGCATGAACCCTTCATGGATCCAGTACAGGGCTGTGCCGATCGCCAGCATGAGCGCCGGTCTGCGCTCGATCCAGCGCCGTTCCTCAGGGCGGAGAACGGATTCGGGATCCTTGAGAGCCTGGCGGGAGTCGCTCCCGCCTTCTCCGCTCCCGCCCGCCGCGGCTTCCAGCAGGTCGCGGACGGTTCTCGCTTCTTCGATCACACTTTCTCCCAGCGAGATGCCGAGCCGTGCTTCGACCGTACCGGTGATTTCGACCCATTCCATGGAGTCGATTCCGAGATCGGTGTCCAGGCGTGATTCCGGTTCCAGTCGCCGGTCGGCATAGCGCTCCGCCAGGAAATCCCAGAGTCGCCGGGCGTGGCTGTTGTCGAGCAGACTCTGGTCCTCGGTCGTCATGGTTTCGAGGGCGATCGGACTCTTCCCGTCCGACGAGGCCCGGTCCTCAGCTTGACCGTCATAGTGTTCGACGAGTTCATGACGCCGAATCTTTCCGAGTCGGGTGCGGGGAAGGGCGCGGCTGGTTATTCTGAAATCGGACAGCCGTTGATACGAAGGCAGGCTGGCGCTGATACGCTTGACCGCCTGCTCGACACGCGAATTGGCTTCGGCTTGCGGAATGTCGTCGCTCGGGACGAGCAGGGCAACGAGTTTGCCGTCCCGCTGAAACAGGCCCGCTTCCTCGATCTCCTCGCACTCGGCATAGGCGTCCTCCAGGGTTTCCGGAGCGACATTTTCTCCGCCTTCCAACACCAGCATGGTAGCAATCCGGCCTTCCACCCGAAGGTACCCGTCCGGGTCGATTCGACCGAGATCGCCCGTGCGATACCAGCCGCCTGAAAACGCTTGTTCAGTCTCTTCCGGCAAGCCGTGGTAGCCCGCGAAGACTCCCGGTCCCCGGGCGAGAATCTCGCCCTGGTCCGGGTCGTGGCTTCGGGATTCAGCCTGTTCTTCTCTCCCCGGGGCGGCGGAGGGGTCGATCCGGATCTCGGTTCCCTTCACCGGCTTTCCGACGGTTTGGAATCGCGGGTCGCCGGGACGCAGGATGGTCAGGAGGGGAGAGGTTTCGGTCAAACCGTAACCGATCGTCACCTGCCAGCCGAATGCCTCCAGTTGGCGCGCGAGATCCGGGTCCAGCGGCGATCCGCCCGAAGCCATCAGGCGGAGATTGCCTCCGAGACGGCGATGCAGGGAGCCGAACAGCAAACGCCCCAGGCGCCAGCCGGCCCGCTCCCGGGCAATGCGGCTCAGGCTCAATGCGCACCGAAAGAGCCAACGTCCCGCAGTGCCGCCCCCTTCAGCCCGGCGCCGGATCCCGTCGACCAGGGCTCGGTGCAGGCGCGGCACGCCGATTACGACCGAGGCGCTGCTTTCCCGGATGGCCCGTACCAGCTGGGGGCCGGTGAGCGCGGCCGGCAGGATGATGGGGAGGCCCAGGTGAAGCGGAGCCAACGTCCCGCAGACAAAGGGATAAACGTGATGGAGCGGGAGAGGCAGGAGCAGGCGATCGCCCTTTTGGATCAAACCGTTTTGGAGGAGAACCTCGAACTGGTAGGTCAGGTTCCCGCGCGAGAGCGGAACCCCTTTGGGCGGACCGGTTGTTCCCGAGGTGTAGAACAACACCGCGCGAGCCTGCTCGTCTGGCTCCTCGACGCCGGCGGCTTCATTGCCCATCAACGCCCGCCAGGATTCGTCCCCGTCCTCGCTGTCAAGGCGCAGGATCGCGGGGTTCACGTCAATGTCCAGCTTCCCGATACGACCGGCGCCCCGTTCGTCCGTAAAAAGAAATCGCGGTTGCGAATCCTGGAGTGCGTGGATCAATGGCTTGTCGCTCATCTGGGCGTCGATGGGAACGACGGTGGCTTCGGCGCGGAGAACCCCCAGGGCAACGGCGATGTAAGCAGCCGACGGCGGTGCCAGGAGGGCCACCGTTTCACCCTGTTCCAGCCCGCCGTTTCTCAGGCCCGTGGCGATCCGGCCCGCGAGTTCGTTCAGGCGCTCGAAGCTCAAACGGTCAACGGTGTCCTGACCGAATGCGAACACAGCGGGCTCGTCGCCCGTTGCGCCAAGGCGCGAGAGCGAAGCGCTCGGTGCGGCCAAGCCTGTTTCCTGAACATCGTGACTCATCTCAGTGATGGAATAACTGCTGAAATCCTACCCTGAAAGAGTAACGGGCCACCGGTTCACAGTCAAGCGGCACTCCCGGAGAACCGACCGTTCATCCCCGGGGATGTTTGGCGCCGTCAGCCTGTGGCTGCCTGAGTATGAGCGGATCCAATACGTTGTCCGACTTTACAACCGGTCGTTTCGTCGCAATAGAACGAGGCTCAGAACCTTCGACCCAACGCCAGGTTGGCCTGCAGGCCCCTTGGAACACTCCGGTCGTCAAGGGTTATGGATTCGAGGCTGGAGGCCACATCCAGATGCAGTGCCCGGAAAAAGCTGAGTCCCGCGCTGATATAGGTTAATTTCTCGCGGGTCAGATTCTTGCGCAGCCCGGCCCGGGGGCTGGGGACCCAGGTCCGTCCCGGCTCGTAGCTTCCGAGGATCGAGACCCACTGGTAGTCGTCCCCCGTAGTATCCGTGACGGCATTTACATCCAGGGATCCTGAAGCAATCCAGCGCCGGTCGGAGGTGTGCAGGGCTCCTTCCAGAGTGAGCTGGCGTTCCATCCGCCACCGGCTGCCATTGCGCTTCGCCTGGGGATTGGAATTGAAAAAATCGGAATTGCCCGTGTCCGGATAGTCGAAGGAGGGTTCGTTGATGTTCCGGAAGGTGGCGCCGGCGGAATACCAATCGCTGAGCCACGCAACCCCCAGATCCAGCCCGAATCCGATGGAGGCTTCCTGGTTCTCCTCGAACTCGTCCCTTGCGGTATCCCCGGGGTCATCGTCGTTGAACAGCACTCCCCCTCGAACCAGGGTGGTATGGAAAAAATTGAAGGTCGTGCCGGCGTGGAGGCGGCCTCCCTGATTCCTCCATACCTCGCGGGCGTAACCGATCCCTGCGCGGCCGACCATTCCGCCCTGGACCGCGACTCCCGCGTCGTCGGTGGGTTCGATGCGGCGCCGGGTACCGTCGTTCAGGACGACGACCGGGATGTCGTCGTCGTCGAGCTCAAACGAATCGATATCGTCCGACGTTGTGCCCTGCAGCCCGAAATCAAAGGCGTCATCCGAGGATTCAATCGTGCCGCGTGCTTCCAGAATTCCATCGGCGTTCAAGGTGAAGGTTCCGCGGAGGGTGTCCGAACGAATCGCAATCGGAACCAGCGGGGCGGAGGCGCTGGCGGTGAGTTTGACCCAGGCGCGTTCCGTGAGGTCACGTACCAACAGGTTGCCGTCGACTTCGAAGGCGTTCAGGGCGTCGAGGAACTCGTCGATTTCGCTATCGGATGGAGGGCTGTCACTGAAACGTTCCGCCCGTTCCTCCAGATCTTCGAAATCATCAAAGAGATCCTCCACCCGTGTGACGAAGTCATCGTCGGCATCGCCGAACTCGGCCCCAAAGCCGAAGTCGAAAAGCGTCCCGAAGCGGAACCTCCGATCGCTGGTCGAAGGGTGGGCGGGATTGACCACCGGCGGCATGCCGCGCTGCGAGGCGCCGAAAGGAGCGTAGCCCGGCAGGACCATAGGCGTCCGGAGCACGGGCTCATCCGGGGGTTGTCCGTCGGGCTCTTCCCCGGCGGGCTGTTCCGAATCGCTTGCAGGAGGCTCGTCGCCGCCGTCGGCTTCGTATTCCGAGACAGTGCCGGATCCGGTTTCATCGTCCTGGGCGGTTGCCGAGGCTTCTTCGGCTAAAACGATGCCGGGCAACAACCCGGCGGTGCCCAACAGCAAAATACTTACGATTCGGAGGCATGGCATCGGAGAAAGACAAACGGTTCCGGGGTCTTGAGCAACTCCAAAAGTATCCGGTTTTGAGCGATTTTCGGGCGGTTTTCGGAGTTTTTGGCAGGGTGTTGCAGGGAGTTTCCGGTATGAAGAGTCGCACCGTTACGGCAGGCGGGTCTTCCGGTTTTCTACAGAAACCCCGCTTCCTTGAAGCTGTAGTAACCCTGCTGGGCGGGATCGTTGGCGACGGAGCCGATGATGATGTGATCGAGTATATCGATGGATACGGTCTTGCCGGCTTCGCGAAGCTGGCGGGTGACCTGGATGTCCGCGCTGCTGGGACTCGGATCGCCGCTGGGGTGGTTGTGGACGGCGATAATCGAGAGCGCGCCCGCGCGGATCGCTTCGCGGAACACTTCGCGCGGATGCACCAGGCTGCTGCTGGCGGTGCCGGAGGTAACTTCGGTTTTCTTCATCAACCTGTTCTTGCGGTTGAGGCAAAGCACCCAGAACTTCTCGACCTCCAGGCCGGCGGCGACGGGGCGGAAATACTGGAAAACCAGGTCCGGGCTGTTGAAGTGGGGCTGGAAATCGTTCTTCTGCACCAGCACGCGCCGGGCGATCTCCATGACCGCGATCAGCTGCAGGGCCTTGACCTTTCCGATGCCCTTGAGGCGCTTGAAGTCCGCGCTGCTCCACTTGACCAGTTCGGACAACGATCCGGCCTCGCTGATGATACGCGAGGAGAGCGCCATCACATCGAGGTCGCGACTGCCGCTTCGGAGCAGCATCGCCAGAAGCTCGGTGTCGCTCATGGGCGCCGGGCCGTGTTTTTCCAGGCGCTCCTGGGGACGCTCGTTTACAGCCATCTCGCGCAGACGGACAGCCTGATAGGCACCGTTGCCGGTGGTTGAAGGATCGGAAGGGGTATTGTTCACGTCGCCCTGATTCTGGAAAACCGCAACTGAGACGCCAGCAAAAAATGAATGGTTTTGACGGGGGGCCGGTAAATGAATTAGGAATCAGTACATGAGTCAATTGCGTGTCGTGGTTTGGGGCGAAAACGTCCACGAGAAAGAAAACGAGCTGGTTGCCGAAATCTACCCCAAGGGGATGCACACGGTGATCGCCGAGGGCCTTGAGGAGCGGGGCGGGGACGGTATCGAGGTCTCCACCGCCACCCTTCAGGAACCGGAGCACGGACTGACGGAGGAGCGGCTGGATGCGACCGACGTGCTGATTTGGTGGGGACACCGGGCGCACGGTCAGGTGGACGACGAGGTGGTCGACCGTATCCAGAAGCGGGTTCTGCAGGGAATGGGGTTGATCGTGCTGCACTCCGGTCATTATTCGAAGATTTTCAAGCGTCTGATGGGAACGACCTGTTCGATCACCTGGAGGGAAGCCGGAGAGAAGGAGCGGCTCTGGGTCTGTAATCCGGGCCACCCGATTGCGGCCGGCATCGACCGTTACTTCGAGCTTCCGAATACCGAGATGTACGGGGAACCGTTTGCCGTGCCGGCTCCGGAAGAGCAGGTTTTTGTGTCCTGGTTCGAAGGCGGCGAGGTATTCCGCAGCGGCTGCTGCTGGCGGCGCGGCAACGGGAAGATATTTTATTTTCGCCCGGGCCACGAGACGTACCCGATTTTTTATGACGACAACGTCCGCCGCGTGATTCACAACGCCGTACAGTGGGCGCGTCCACAGGGGCTTTGGATCGATTCCTGTCCGAATATTCCGGTTGAAAAGGCGCCTGAAAAGATCGAGGAAAAGGGACCGAAGCTCCACAAGCCGGGTGACGAAGGCTACAAATAGGCTTTGCGGGCCATGGCGGCCCTCCGGGTTATGACCGATTATCCGAGAAACGTTCTGGGCGGGCCGCTCCGCTCCTGTTGCACGGATCCCGTGACCGGTTTTTACCGGACCGGAAGGTGCGAAACCGGGCCCGAGGATCTTGGGGCCCACGTGGTGTGCGCGGAGGTGACCGAAGCGTTTTTGGCGTTCAGCCGTACCCGCGGGAACGACCTCAGCGCGCCGAATCCCGAATTCGGGTTTCCCGGTTTGCAGCCCGGCGACCGGTGGTGCCTGTGTGTGTTGCGCTGGAAGGAAGCCTCTGATGCGGGCGTCGCACCGCCGGTTGTTCTGGCGGCCACCCACGAGGCCGCGCTGGACTACGTTACTCTGGACGAACTTCGGGAGCACGCCTGTGGGTAACCGTAGCGTGAGGAGGACGACCGATGGAGAGCGAAAAACGGCATATTGTAGTCACGGGGGCGACGCGCGGCTTGGGACGGGCGTTGGCGAAGACGTTCGGGGCGATGGGGCATCGCGTGAGCGGTTGCGGGCGCTCGGCGGGTGCGGTCAAAGCGTTGAACGACGAAGCAACAGCATCGGCATCGTACGCGGCCGTTGATGTCACCGACGAACAGGCGGTCGGTGCCTGGGCGAAAACCCGTATCGAAGCCGAAGGTCCGCCGGACCTGCTGATCAATAACGCTGGGCGGATCAATCGCCACGCGCGGCTCTGGGAGGTGCCGCCGGAGGAGTTCCGGCTCATGTGGGAGGTGAATGTCCTGGGAGTGTTTTACGTCTGCCGCGCTTTCCTTCCGTCCATGGTGGGCCGCGGGGCCGGCGTCGTTGTCAATTTCAGCACCGGCGCCGGGGTCCGGGGTTTTCCCGAAATCGCTCCCTACTGTACGACGAAGCACGCGGTCGAGGGATTCACCAAAAGCCTGGCCCGGGAACTGCCGGCCGGCATGGCGGCGATCCCGTTTCAACCCGGTGTGATCCGTACCGACATGCTGCGCGGTCACTACGGGGAACGTGCGGACGACTTTCCCGAACCGGAGGTCTGGGCGAAAACGGCTGCGCCGTTTTTGCTCGAACTCTCGGCGAAGGAAAATGGCCAATCAATCCGGCTGCCGCAGGTGGTGTAGATTCAGGTCGAACCGGATGTCGCACGGAATGGTTCGACGCCCGATCGGAGAGGTCTTGCCGTTCTCAGGCGGAAACGTACTTTTTCAAGACCTCGGCGTATTGGCGGAGTACCGGTTCCGGGTCGTGGTCGCTGCCGGGTTTATGAATCACCTCCACGGATACAAAACCGTCGTACCCCGACTTTTTCAGAAGGCTCATGGGGGTTGCGTGGTCGATGGCGCCTTCCCCGAGCGGTGTGTTGGTGATCGGACCCTCAGGGTCCGGAAAATTTCCATCGTGAGCGTGAAGGTGACGGGTGAGCCCGCCGAGTATTTGCATGGTCTCTTCGGGACGTTCGAACATGCGCTGGGGATGCATGATATCCCAGAGAACCCGGAGATTCGGGGAATTGACCCGTTCGACGACCGCGCGCACCAGGGAGGAGGAACACCAGGAGTCGTGGGTTTCCAGGAGGAGCACGATGTTCTTTTCCTTCGCCCGGTCCAGTACGCGGCGGTAGGTCTCGGCGGCCCGGTTCACATTGGCGTTCATTTCGCCGCCGCCGTGAGCGCCTCCGAAGGTCCGGACGAAGGGCGCCCCGAGATCAGCCGCTAGATCGATGGCCGCCAGGGTGTCGTCGACGTGCTGGTTGCGCTCGTCGGTGTCGGGGACCGCGAACTTGCAGCCCGTGGCGATGCAGCAAATGGATTTGCCGGCTTTCTCGAAACGCGCCCGGATTTCCTTTCGTTGTTCAGCGGGCATTTCCGGTTGGAAACCCGCCTGGTTGGGCCACCCGATCCTGGGCTCCAGGGCGTCGTAGCCGTAGCGTTCCATGGCGTCAAAAATGCGGTCGAGGTCCCAATCCGGACACACGCTGGTCATGAAGGCGAGTTTGGTCATTCATTAAGGAAAACGGTTTTTCCGTGCTGTGACCAGCCTGTTTTTTAATCACATTCCAGTTGACTCGGGGTTAATGCCGGGTTTCTAGTAGTCTCGCGTCTCTATCGATTTCTCGGTGGGACGGTTTTTTATTTATGAACGCCGACCGCATTCGCAATATTGCCATCATCGCTCACGTTGATCACGGGAAAACCACGCTCGTGGATGAACTGCTCGGACAGAGCGGGACCTTCAGGGAAAATCAGGACGTCGTCGAGCGCGTCATGGACAACATGGACCTGGAGAGGGAGAAGGGGATCACCATCCGCGCCAAAAACACCGCTATTCACTGGGAGGACTACCTGATCAACATCGTCGACACCCCCGGTCACGCGGACTTTGGTGTCGAGGTCGAGCGGGTGATGAAGATGGTCGATGGCGTGCTGCTGGTGGTCGACGCCTACGAGGGGCCTCAGGCGCAAACGCGGTTTGTGTTGCGAAAGGCGCTGCAGGAGGGGTTGAAACCCGTTGTCGTGATCAATAAGGTTGATCGCGACAACAGCAATCCCGCCAAGGTTCACGACCAGGTGCTGGAGCTGTTTCTTGAGCTCGATGCGACCGAAGACCAATTCAACGCGGCTTTTCTTTACGGCAGTGCGAAGCAGGGTTACATGACCCGGGCCATTGATGACCCGCGGACGGATATGACGCCGCTCTTTCAGGCGATAGTCGAGCGCGTCCCGGCTCCGGTGGTACAGGAGGGAACCGAGTTTCGCATGCTGGTAAGCAACATCGACTGGAGCGACTACGTGGGGCGTATCGCGGTGGGAAAGATCACTTCGGGAACGATCAGCACCGGCGATCCGATTTACGTTATTCACCGTGACGGCCGTCGCGAGCGTCGAAAGGTGACCAAAGTTTTTGAATACAGCGGGATCCGGACCCAGGATGCCGCCGCGGGAGTGGCGGGCAATATTATCGGACTGGCCGGATTCGAGGAAGTCGACATCGGCGCCACGCTTTGCGGATCCGAGGAGGGCGAGCCGCTGGCGTTCGTGGCCATTGATCCGTCTACGATCCGGATGCAGTTCATGGTTAACGACGGGCCCCTGGCCGGTCTCGATGGGAAGTATGTGACGACACGGCAGATCCGTGACCGGCTGCTCAAGGAGGTCAAAACCAACATTTCGATTCAGGTCGAGGACAGTGAAGCCGCGGGTACCTTCGAGGTCAACGCCCGCGGAGCGATGCAGATTGCCGTGCTGCTCGAGCAAATGCGCCGGGAGGGCTTCGAGCTTCTGGTGTCGCGGCCCATGGTGATTACGCGGATGGAGAACGGGCGTCTGTTGGAGCCGTTCGAAACTCTCTGGCTGGAGACCCCCGAGGAGTCGCTCGGCGGAGTCATGAAAGCGCTGGCCGCGCGGCGGGGCAAGATCGACAACATGGAGAATCACGCCTCCGGGGTCACCCTCGAGGCGACCGTTCCCACCCGCGGGCTTATCGGATTCGAATCCGAAGTCGTCAACCTGACCAGCGGCCGCGGGGTGATGTCGCATTTGTTCAAGGAATACGCCCCGCATTGCGGGGAGATCGTCACTCGGACTACCGGCACGCTGGTGTCGATGGAGCGGGGGGAAACGCGGGCTTACGCCCTAAGCGCGCTCGAGGAACGGGGCCGTCTCTTCGTGGAAGCGGGCGAGGAGGTTTATCCCGGCATGATTGTCGGGGAAAGCCCGCGCCAGGAGGACCTCCCGGTCAATCCGACCAAGGGGAAGCAGTTGACGAACTTTCGATCCCAGGGCGAGGGCAAGGGCATTCAGCTCTCGCCGAAGGTGATCTTCTCGCTCGAACGCGCGATCGAATACGTCGCGGCCGACGAATTTGTCGAAGTGACCCCCGCCAATCTCCGTTTGCGCAAGCGCATCCTCGACGCCGATCAGCGCAGAAAGCACCAGAAACGCCTCGAAGCCGCCGGCGCGTAGGCCTCATTTCCAAAGTTCCCTGTCGTCCTGCCTTTCGCCCTGGCTCTTCCCGCGGACTGGGAGGTGGTTATGGCGGTCGTCGTATTGCAACCCTTGATCGAATTGCTTAAAGTTCCCGCCTTGCTGCATGTTGTCCCTCACTGAAAGCTCGGCGGGCGATAGATCGGGTACCGGGTGGCTCTTTTACCCATTCACGCCGATGTAAAGCGACGCCACCGCATCCCTGGGACCGCGGGCATCCCTGCCCGCCCAAGCCGGCGGAGCCGGCGCCGTCCCCCGCCGGGACCAGGGCGACGCGGTATTCGTGTTTTTTAACTTCCTTGGGGACGCCGAGGATCATTCAAGAAATCGGGGTGACGGTTTTTCAGCAGATCAGCCCCTTTTTCGCGTTCGGCCCGTGGGCGATCGGGTTTTCACCGATCCAGCGCTCGTCGGCGGGTTCCGAGGCAAGTTGATAGCGGCTGTCGCTGGAGAGGCGGATCCGGTCGGTGCTGTTGTCGAGGCCCGCGTGAACGGTGCCCATGGTGAAGATGAGAACGTCGCCCATCCGGAATTCCGCCGTGAGCCACCGTCCGCCGAGGTGTTCGCGCAGGGTGGCGGCGTTTTGCGACAGCGCCCCGTCGAAACCCTTGCCGTCCGGGGTTTGCTTATTGGGCGGGCGGTTGACGCAATAGGCGTCGACGTCGCGTTCCAGGTAACGGCGCAGTCGCTGTTGCTGGCGATGCGAGTTCTCAAGGATGATGAGCCCCCCCTGTTCGAGCGACAAGTCACCGTACGGCGTCCAGGCGGTGTACAGTTGTCGGGTTCCACGCCCCATGTAGACGATGTCGCAATGGGGGAGGGTGCCCGGACCGCGGCCTTTGGTGCGGAACCAGGTGTAGTCAAAATGGAGAACGTCCCCGCCGAGAAAACCGCGAAAGAACGCCATCATGGCCCCGGAATAAAGCACTGTCCGGAGTTCGGAGAGTTTCTGGAAAACCCGCGGACGGTAGGCAACTTCCGTATTCCTCCGAAGCAGGCCGTCCTCGAGGGGGAAACGCTCGTCCATCACGCCGTCCTCGGCCAGAATCTTGAGAGCCCGTAACCGTGTGGCGCGGACTTTTTCCCTGTCGAGCAGGCCGGGAAGATAGAGGTAACCGTCCTCCTGCATCCGTTCCCGCAGCGTTCTGGTATCGCTGCTGCCGGCCTCGGAGGAACGCAAAAACCCGAAACATTCCGGGGAAGTGTCCAGAGGAATTCCGTGGCAGGAGAGCGACGGCACGGAGGGGGCATCCGGTGAGTTGATTGCTGTCCGCATGGTTCCGTTACGATACGCGAGTCGCCTGGAATGTCGAGGGCAGAGTGGGACGGGGTTCTGTCTACGCCATTCGGGCCAAGCCGCGACACGACGACGTGGCAGGCGGCACCTTTGAACCCGGAACTTCGCTGAAATCCCGCCGGTTCAGCAGCCTGTCGGCGAAGCCCGACAGACTCCTAGCCGCCGCGCACGCATTTCTCGAACCGGTCAGGAAATCGGTTGTCGGGATCGTAGCGTTTCTTGAGTTCGTCGCAGGCGTTTCCTCCGTAGACTTTCCGGAATGTTTCCCGGTCATAATAAGAGGTTGAATAAAGGGATTTTTTTCCGTCGAGTTCGATGACCTTTCTCTCCACCAGGCGGTCGTAGTGGCCGCGGGCTTGGTCGGACGGTACGCCTCCCCAGAAACCGAAGTTGATGTAGAGCAGGGTGGAGTCGGTGGGATAGAGGGAAAACCGCGCGGCGGGGTCGGGCGAGCCCGCCGGACAGATCCAGATCGGCAGAAGGCCGATTTCCCGCAGCATGAAACGCAGGAATTCGGGGGCGTTTTCCGCGGGGATTTCCACGTCCTGGATCACGTACTCGACGTTCCTTTCTTTACCCAGAACCTTCAGGAGGCCGGAGCGCTCCGCGAGCGCTTTCATTTTCCAATAGCTCGTCGAGCGCAGGAGGCCCAGGTGATGGTAGAGCCGGCGAATGGCAGGGTTTTCCGCGCCGAAGGCGCGCGAACACCAGAACCAGTCGGTATCCCAGCGCCAGAGGTAGTCCCGCACGCTCAGCCAGTCTTCCTCTTTCTCCCGGATGGACCGGTGGTAGATCCTCATTCCCGTATAATCGCTGACGAGCGAAGCCTCGTCGGTCCACTTGCCGATAGTGATGAACAACTCGCTTTCCGAAAACACGGAACCGTCGATAAACGCGGTTGCCGCGTCGTGGCCGCGGTTCTCCCGGCAGAGCTGTTCCAGGTCGCGAAAGTAGGTGTCGATTTCCGAATAGCGGAGGTGACGGAGGTGAACGTACGGTTTTGTCGGAACAATCCGGATACGTGCCCGCAAACAATAACCCAGCGAACCATATGAGCAGGGAAATCCGAAGAACAGGTCCCGGTGCTCGTTGTCGGGACGGCACAACACGCACTCGCCGGTACCGGTGAGGATTTCCATTTCCCTCACGGTTTCATGAACGAAGCCGTAGCGAAAGGATGACGACTCGATCCCGCCTCCGGAGATCGCCCCGCCGACGGTGATGGATTTGAGCTCCGGCACGACTGCCGGCATGAACCCGTGGGGAAGCAGGGCGTCCGCCGCGGCCTCGTAGGGAATCATGCCCTCCACGTCCGCCCAGCCTTCGGTCGGATCGACGCGCAGTACGTGATTGAAAGCCCGGACGTCGAGGCTGTACCTGGAGTCGGCCTTTCGCGCGCGAAACAGGTTCGAAGTCGGCTTCCGAAGCCTGACCGGCTCTCCCGCCCGTACCGCTTGATTGAAGGCTCTGAGAAGCTGCTTCTTGCGCCCTTCGTAGGCGGAATCGTGTTCTTCGGGCTCCAGGGGGGGGCGGGTTATAGGGGGCCGTTGGAAGGATTCACTCATTCTATCCCGCGTACCTGCGATAAAGTCGTCGTGACGTCCCGGCTCATTCCCGGACGGCACGAAGCCAACCATATCCGCCGGCATTTCGCAAGTGTTCGTTCCCGGTCGCCGGTTGCTGCCGCGACAGAAAAGGAACATCCGCTCCCTTTTCTTTCGCGGTGGTCCCGGGCCGGGGACTGGGTCTGGCTGGGAAAAGAAAACCCGGTGCGGTGCCCGATTGCTGTCGACGTGTCATTCGAAACGAACGCCCCTGGCGGTCAGCTCCGCGCGGACGCGGGCAAACTCCGCGGCCGAGAGGGCGCGGGTACCGTCTTCGATGATGGTGGTGGCAAACCCGAGCTCGGCGGCGTCTCGTGCGGTGTAGGCGACACAGACTTCGGCGGCGAGACCGGCCACATGGACCTCATCCACCTCCATTCCCCGCAGCCATTCAGCCAATCCGGTGCGATGGCGCCGTCCGTTGTCGAAGAACGCGGAATAACTGTCCACTCTCGGGTCCATTCCCTTGCGGAAAATGGCCGCCGCCGGCTCCGTCTTGAGGGTCTCCGGGAATTCGGCTCCCCGGCTGCCCTGGACGCAATGATCGGGCCAGAGAATCTGTTCCAATCCGTCCAACCGGATCTTGTCGAAGGGATGACGACCTTCATGCCGGGAGGCGAAACTGAGGTGGTCCGGCGGGTGCCAGTCCTGGGTGGCCGCGACCAACGGGTAGCGGGGAATCAGCGCATTGACCACCGGAATGATGGCGTCACCTCCTTCCACCGCCAGTTTTCCCCCCGGGAGGAAATCGTTTTGAATATCGACCAGTATCAGGGCTTTCATCGTTGTAACCTATTTCTGTATTGAGTGATCAGTTTTTCCCGCAGGGCGTGCAGCTTTTCACTGAGCCCCACTTTATAAACGTGGGGATTCTCGAATCGACGATGTTCGTCGGGCAAATGGCGCAGGCGCCGGCGCGCGTGATCGGCGCTCTTGCTGATCGACACGGCCGGCAGAACCCGTCTGCCCTTTTCCATGAGCGGATGGAGCAAGGTTTCGCCGGTAAGGTGCGTCAGATCGAGCTGTTTTGCCGGTGCGAACGGATGGATCATTCGCCGCATTTCGGATTCGTCCGCCGTATGAATCGCATCGGCGACGAAACGGCCGTCTTCGTCGCGGTAACGGGTCACCTGCTTGCGCCCGGGCAGACTGGTTTTTGCCGGGTTTTCGGACAATTTGAGACAAGGTGTTTCGCCGACCTGGGCCAGTTTATAGATTCCGTCCAGCGCCCCGTCCGGTTGGCCCACCGCGATCGAAGTTCCCAAACCGAAGAGATCGATCGGCGCCTCCTGGCTGACGAGACTTCGGATCACGTGTTCGTCGAGTTGATTGGACGCGACGATCCGCACCTCGTTGAAACCGGCGGCATCGAGCTCGCTGCGAACCCGGCGGGCCAGGTAGGCCAGGTCGCCGCTGTCGAGACGCACTCCGGCGAGGGATTCTCCCCGTGCCTTCAATTCTCCGGCGACCTGCAGGGCGTTGGGCAGGCCGCTCGCCAACGTGTCGTAGGTGTCGAGCAGCAGAATCGTGTTCGAGCCGTGGACGGCGGCGTATCGCCGGAACGCGGCGAGTTCGGACGGGTAACTCTGAATATAGGAGTGGGCCATGGTGCCTGAGGCTCTGAGCCCGAAAGCCAGCGCTGCCGCCAGGTTCGAAGTCGTGTCAAAGCCGCCGACGCAAGCCGCCCGGGATGCCCAGTGTCCGCCCATTCCCTGCGCGCGACGCAAACCGAATTCGCTCAAACCGCGTCCGCCGGCGGCCTGACGACAGCGGGCGGCTTTTGTGGCGATCAACGTCTGAAAATTGAGAACATTGAGAACCAGCGTTTCGACCAACTGCGCCTCCATCAGACCTCCTTCCACCCGCAATACAGGTTCCAGGGGGAAAACCACCTCCCCTTCGACCATCGCCTGGACGGAACCTTGAAAACGAAAGGTGCGCAACGCCTCGAGAAAATCGGCGGCGAACCCGTCCTGTTCCAGGCGGGCAAGCTGACCGTCGTCGTAGGCGAACTCCTCCAGCAACTCGGCCAGAACCGGGAAACCGGCGGCCAGCGCGTAACCGGATTCGCAGGGAAGCTTACGGAAAAAGTAATCGAACACCACCGGCTCCCGTGCCCGGCCGTCGCGCCAGTACGCCCACGCCATGGCCAGTTCGTAACGATCGGCAAGGAAACCGTACGGTGGATTCATCCCGTTCATACGTTCAGTAAAACCGCATTCCGGCCGGGATTCAACATCATCCCGGCAATTCGGCACCCAAGGCCGGAAAAGGTCATCCGGATCCAAACGCCGGAATTCGGAATCAATGGATCCAGCCGGGGATCGCCGGTCGTTACCGAACCGGTGTGTAGCCGCCCTTCACTCCGGTCTTGGAGTACACGAACTGCCAGAGTTGAATGTTGCGCGCGCGAAAGGCTCCCGCACAGGACAGGAGGTAGTAACGCCACATACGGTAGAAGCGCTCGCCGTAGCGGTCCCGGAACCAGGGCCAATGTTCTTCAAAGTTGCGGTGCCAGGCCATGAGGGTTTTGTCGTAGTCGGGGCCGATGTTGTGGAAATCCTCCTGGATAAAGCCGGGCTCCGAGGCGGCTGTGAGCTGCGGCAGTGAGGGCAGGGAGCCGCCGGGGAAAATGTATTTGGTGAACCAGGGATCGCTCCAGCTTTTGGTAACGTTGCAGCCGATCGTGTGGAGGAGCGCAAGCCCGTCCTTTTTCAGGCAGCGGGCTTTCAGGGCGAGAAAGTCGCGGTAATTCTTGCGCCCGACATGTTCGCACAGGCCGATGGAGACCACTTTGTCGTAGGTTCCCTCGGCGTCGCGGTAGTCTTTAAGGTGAAACGTGACGGGAAGGTTCCCGGTGTGTTCCCGCGCCCACTCGACCTGTTCGCGGGAGATGTTGTACACGGTGACCGAGACGCCGTAATGTTCGGCGGCGTAGCGTGCGAACCCGCCCCAGCCGCCTCCGAGTTCGAGGACGGTCTGACCTGGGCGCAATTGAAGTTTCCGGCAAACGAGGTCGAGCTTTGCGGCCTGGGCCTTGTCGAGGCTGTCCGCGTCTTTCCAGTACCCGCAGGTGTACTGCATCCATTGCCGGTCGAGCATGGCTTCGTAGAATTCGTTGCCCAGATCGTAATGCCGTTCCGCGACCCTGAGCGAACGGCGGCGGTTTTGCAGGTTCGAAATCCGGGGCAGCACCCAGTCGCGGAAGAAGTTTCCGCGACGCAGTGAAGCTTCGAGCCTGGCGCGAAGCAAACGGTCGAAAAACTGGTCGAGGGCCTCGACATCCCAGCAGCCGTCCATGTACGCCTCTCCCGCGCCGAGCGAGCCTTTCGTCACGATTCGACTAAAGACGCGGGGGTCGCGAACCCGGAAGTCCCAGGGACGATCTCCGTTGACTTGGATATCGGCTTCGGCCAACAGGCTGCGAACGATGTTTTCTGCGTTGGCTGGCATGGCACTGCGATGGTTACCAAGTTGTGCTTGAATTTATTGTGCTTTCCTTTCCCGTAGGAGCGGCTTTATGCCGCCATAGGGCGGCCTCCATCGCCCAGGAACGGTCGCTCGTTTTGGTAGCTTGGTACCTTTTGCCGAAAATAAGGCGGAAATGCAATCATCCCGTGACTCGGGACCGGACCCGGAGAATGCCTGTTGGCCAAAATCGGAGAATGATACCGGTTCTCCTGGATTTGGAACGGGTTCAATTTTTTTCCATCGGCGCCGGCAAGCTGGCCGAGTTTTTTCAGCCGGATAAAGACAGTGCCGTGCTCAACCGGGTGACGGGACACCTGGGCAGCGAGATTCAGGGACGGCTCGCGGCCGACGGGCGCGTCATTTTGATCAACCCCAACGGCATCGTGGTGGGGCCGGACGGCCGGATCGATACGGCGGGGTTTATCGGGAGCACGCTGAATGTCGCCGATAACGACTTCCTGGAGGGCGGGGATCTGGTGTTCGCGGGCGACTCCGCGGCCGGGATCCTGGAAAACCAGAACGTGGTCATCGAAACGGCGGGCGGCGAAGGCGGTGAGGGCGACCTTTTCATCAATGAGTCTGTCTCATGGGAGTCGGCCTATTCGCTGGGCTTGCTGGCCCATCGGCACATACGCGCCAACGCCGGTGTCCAGGCCGGAGGTGACGGGGAACTGGTTCTCGCGGCGGGGTGGGACGGGGAAACGGGTTTCGATCCCGACTCCGGCGCCGGTCGTCACGAAGGGGCCGTCGATGTCGACGCCCTCCTGGATAACCCCGAAAGCTACGGCAATCACGAAGGCAGCGTGTTCATCGGCGACGGAATACAGACCGATGGCGTGGCCGTCGGCAGCCGGTTTGGGACGACGATCGCGATGGGGTACGGCATTCACCTCAAAGGGGGTGAAGATGATTTTGGACGTTATGCACGATTGGGTTTTCGGGCGGACCCGGATGAGCAACCGTTTTCAGTGTCCGGACCCATTCAGGTTCGCTTTCATGGCGAATTACGCGGAGAGGCCGGAAAGCTCGATTACGACGATTACGGGGATCGGTTGAGCACGGTTTCGATCGGACACGGCTTGAACGAGCCGCATTCCCGGGGAGGCGTGCAGCATGAATACCAAGGCGACATCGAAATCCGTGGCGGCGGGAATATTTCGTTTGAAGGGTAAATCGGTCACGGGGGAGCCGGGGCCGGTGGACGTCATACCGGCAACATTTCCCTGACGGATGTCGGCGAGGTTACCCTGTTGCATCTGGGCCACGGCGGCGCGGCCGCAGGGAATCACAGCGGTGATATCGAAATTCGAAATGCAGGTCCTCTTAGCTTTCCGGGAGATTCCGAGGCTGTGGGACACCTCGGTCATCGCACCCAATTCGGGGACCTTGAGGGCAATATTTCGATTCGAAATGTCGGCGACCCCATATTTGTCAGCGGCGATTTTCATTAGGGCGAGGCGCGCTTGGGGCATGGGGGGACGGAGACTGTTGCAAAGCGTACGGGCGATATTCTTATCGAAGATGCGGGAAACCTTCGTTTTCAGGGGGGTGATGTTTCGGTGGCTCCAACGTGGACGAGTTATGCCCAGCTTGGTCATGGAAGCAGTCTCCGTTCCGGGGCGCGCAGCGGAAACATCAGCATTGATTCAACCGGTGCCATTCAACTTAAGGCTGACAATGCCTATGGGTCGGTCACGTCAAAGGCTCAGATCGGGCACGACGGACAAAGGGGGGGAGGTGAGCGGAGTGGAACGATATTGGTGAAAACGTCTGGATCTTTGCTCCTTGAAGGAGCGAATACGGCAAGGGGTCTTGCCATGATCGGGCACGGCGGCCTTTCGCCCCAAAGCCGAGCGCCGACCGACGGGAACCGGTTCGCGGCTACGACGAGAGGGAAGCCCGGGGCGACCGGGGAATACTCGCCTCGGCCGAACTGGAGACCCGCCCTTCGCTCCGGCCGGGTGGGGCGAAAAATTCCGGCTGGTGGGCTTTTTCGACTACGGCGCGGTGAGCAACCGGGAACGGTTGTCCGGGGAGCCGCGGTCCACGGAACTGGCGGGCGCCGGGGCCGGCGTGCGATTCGATCGGGCGCCGTGGGCGAGCGGCCGGGTCGACTTCGCGCGCCAGCTGACGCGAACGAGTTTGTCGGACGAAGACCGGAACCGCGCCCATGTGTCGGTTGTGGTCGGTTTTTGATTGCGGGAAAAACCCGCCGGATACCTCGAATTTTCACCCCGTTCAACACTCCGTGTGGGCTGAACGACGTGATGGATAGGCTCTAACCGAAGAACGCCGGCACGTTCCGTCTGGTGTCCTCCGATTGCACTTCACGCCGCTGATTTTCCGGCGCCTCGCCGTTCCAGGCGAACGAACCCGATGCCGTCATGCGCGTAGGGACGGGTTGGCCCCGGGATTGGGAGGAATAACCCGTCGATGACCGGCGACAGGATTGAAGCGCGAATCGTTCCCCCGGGCTCGGTCAATCCGTGTCGCCCTCGCGTTGTTCGCGCGAACGGACAAGATGTTTGGCTTTGAAAGCCGGGCTCACGGCGAGCAGCAGGATGCCCGCCACGATTAGCGGAATCCCGAGGGGAAGTCCGACGATCGTGAATGAGATGAGCGCGCCGACGACGATGCAGACGCCGCCTCCGGCGACCAGCGCCTGGAATTTCTTTTTCGCGGGTGTGCCTGCGGAGTCGTTGGTCATCCAATGTTGGAACGCGACGACAGCGTTCGGTTCCATGGATTGTACCGCGGACGCACCGCGATTCAAAGCGCTTTGATCCCGTAGGGAGTTCGCTCCTCGCTTCGCTCTGAGGAGCTACGGAGGACGTGAAATCCGGCAACCGTAAGTATTCGAACGTGCGGATGCCGGCGAGCGGTATCCCTACGGGTAACTGTCGAAAGGCAACGAAGGACGGGGGAAAATGGTGTGGGATCGCGATTGCAAAAGCGGCACTGATCGGTAAGGAGGTGAGTACTATGAAAAGACTCGGGCGGATTTTTTTAAAAGGGATCGGGACGGTGCTGCCGGTTTTTCTGTCGCTTTACGTGGTATACTGGGTGTTGACGACGACGGAACGGGGACTCGGGGAGATGCTTCAGCGAGTGATTCCGGACAACGCCTATGTTCCCGGGATGGGCCTGGCGGCCGGGGTATTGATTGTTTTTGGCGCCGGCATTCTGGCGAATCTTTGGGGCTTCCGTTGGCTGTTCGGATGCTGGGAGCGGCTGATGGGACGCATCCCGCTGGTGAAGAGTGTCTACGGGGCGGTGCGCGATTTTGTCGGTTTCTTTTCCGAAGGAGGGGAGAAGAAGTTCAGCAAGGTGGTGCGGGTTTCATTCGGCAACGGATTTTACCTGATCGGGTTTGTGACTCGGGAGGACGGGGAAAAGCTGTTGAAGCTGGAAAAGGACGAGAAACGGATCGCGGTTTACATGCCGATGAGTTACCAGATCGGCGGTTACACGGCCTTTGTTCCGGCGGAGTCGATCAAGCCGCTCGACATGAATATGGAGGACGCCATGAGGCTCATTCTAACGGCCGGTGTTGCGAAGTAGCGATGAAACACGGATCCCGAAGCGGGAGCCCGCGGCATGCGGTTTCTTTGGCCCATCGTGTGGCGGGGTCCGTTTTGAGAGAAGGCGACCTGGCGGTGGACGCGACGGCCGGCAACGGTCATGACACGGTGTTTCTTGCGCGTGCCGTCGGAGCAGCGGGAAAAGTGTTTGCGATCGACTTACAGTCGGCGGCGATAGAGGCGACGCGGGCGCGGCTCGATGCGGAGGGACTCTCCGGCCGTGTCGTGCTGCGGCGCGGCGGGCACGAACGGCTCGGCACGTTGTTGAATGAAGTGGACCCCGGGAGAGTAACTGTCGTGATGTTGAACCTCGGTTACCTTCCGGGTGGCGACAAGACCCGGATCACCCGTCCCGCGACCACCCTTTCCGGCCTTAATGAAGCGCTGCGCCTCCTGGCGCCCGGCGGCGTTCTGACCGTTGTCTGTTACCCCGGCCACCCGGGCGGCGGCGAGGAAGCGCGTGAGGTCCGCGCCTGGGCGTCGGCGCTGGATGCGGAACCTTTCCGGACATTCGAAGACGGTGCGACCGGTCGATCTAAAACGGCTCCGTTCCTGGTCGCGGTTAAAAAAAACCCCGATTCCTGAAGCACCCCGGGTGAATTTCCGGGGTGGGAGGTTATACCGTGTGAAACGATGAACTCACCCCTTCCCGTGCTGGCGGTTGTATTCGGCCTGTTTGCAGCCGCGTCGGCGTACGCTACGTCTCCCGAGTCCATCATCGTGTGGCACCAGGAAATCGGGGCCGACAGGACCGGCGCCGGGGCGCGGGTAAGCGCGCTTCATGCGGCGGACCCTGAAAAAGACGCATTCACCTTTGCGCTGGTCGCCGGCGCGGGCGACGACGATAACGCGAATTTTTCCATTGCAGGCAACGAGCTTCGAACCACGGGTTCCCTTACGGAGGGTGAGTACCTCATCCGTTTGAGGGCCACCAATCCGAATGAGAAGTCCGTTGAGGAGGCATTCGTGATTTCGGTGGTACCGGGCAAGGTGGTACCGAAAGTCGCGGCGGGTGCCTGGCACACGGTGGTGTTGGCGTCGGACGGGACGGTATTCGGTTCCGGATCAGGTAGCCGGGGTCAACTTGGGGACGGCGCCACCGAAGGAAGATTGCTACCCGTTGCTATCGAAGACGATGCGCTGTCTGAGCCTGTGATCGTTGACGTCGCAGCCGGGGGCATGCACACCGTCCTGCTCGCGGCCGACGGCTCCGTGTTCACGTTCGGGTGGGGATTGCACGGACAGTTGGGCCACGGGAATACCGAGAGTCGCCTTGTTCCGACCCGGATCGAACATGACAGTCTCGACGGACACACGATAACGCGGATCGGCACGGGAACACGTCACACTCTCCTTGTCGCGGCCGACGGCACTGTTTTTACATTTGGATCGGCCTCCCACGGTCAGCTCGGGCACGGTGATACGTCGAATCGGACGGTTCCCGCGGCGATCGGGCATACGAATCTCGCCGCAGCGACGATTACGGGTATCAGCGGGGGTGGCAATCATACCGTGCTCCTCGCATCGGACGGTACGGTTTTCACGTTTGGTCAGGGAACCGACAATCAGCTCGGGCATGGGGATACCGCGAACCGGGTGGTACCCGTTCCGGTCGAGCACGAAAACGTAACGGGGCGGACGATTACCCGGGTCTCCGCGGGCGGGGGGCATACGATCCTGTTGGGAGCCGATGGGAGTGTTTTGACGTTCGGGAGGGGAGCAAACGGTCAACTTGGGCACGGGGATGCCGAAAGCCGGTCGGAGCCGCTGCCGATCGAACACGAGAGTCTGGCCGGCCGCGTCATAGCGGATATAGATGCGGGCGCCGCACACAGCGCACTCGTCTCATCGAGCGGCGAAGTGTTGATGTTTGGATCGGGGGCGCAGGGGCGGCTTGGGCATGGGGGAACAGGAGACGATCTTTCGCCCGGGTTGGCGGAACACGACAACCTCACCGGACGGGCGATCGCGGGGGCGGCGTTAGGGACGGCCCATTCCGTCCTTCTCGCCTCGGACGGCACGGTTTTCACGTTTGGTTGGGGAATGCACGGGCAATTGGGGCATTTCGATACCCTGGACCGGCACGTGCCGACGCCGGTCGGTTTCTTCCGGCTGAAGAACCACAGGATGGTCGTTATCGAAAAGTCCGGCGCCGGCGAGGGATCTGTGCTGGTTGAGGGTGAAGCGGTGGCGGGCTTTCCTTTCCTTTTTCAGGCGGAGATCGGTTCCGAGATTTCGATCGGGGCGGTTCCGGGGGCGGGATCGTTTTTGGATCGCTGGCTGGGGGCGCCCGGCGGTTCGGGTACGTCCCGTACGCTGACTCTGGATGAAGACAAGAGCATTACGGCGGTGTTTGGGAAAACCTACCTGGCGGTTTGGAACCGGACGGTGGGCGAAGAAAGCACCGGGGCGGGTGCGGGTGTCAGTCCGCTTCACGCGGCCGGCCCGGCGGGTGATTCGTTTTCGTTCAGCCTGGTTTCCGGCGAGGGCGACGACCACAACACGAGCTTCACGGTGTCGGGCGGCGAACTGCAAACGGCGGGTCCGCTTGCGGCTGGCGATTACTCCCTGAGGCTTCGCGCAAGCAGTGACGACGGGTTGGAGATCGAACGGGCGTTCACCGTCTCTGTGGTTCCCGGGACCGTGGCGCCCAAGGTGGCGGCCGGAAACGCGCATAGCGTTTTTCTCCCCTCCAGCGGAGAGGTGTACACGGTCGGCTCCGCGGCCCACGGCCGGTTGGGACTTGGAAACACAACGGATCAATTGTTTCCGAGAAGGATCACCGCCGCGGCAATCTCCGGGCATACCATCGTCGATGTTGCGGCCGGATCCGCGCACAACCTGCTGCTTGCTTCCGACGGGACCGTGTTCACGTTCGGCAGCGGGAGTTCCGGAGCACTCGGTCACGGGGATACGAACGATCAGTCACTTCCCGTGCCGATCGAACATGAGAATCTCGACGGGTACAGCATCGTCGGCATCGCGGCGGGAGGGACCGCGTCGATCCTGCTCGCTTCCGACGGGACCGTGTTCACGTTCGGCTCCGGTTTCGCGGGGCGACTGGGTCACGGGGATACGAAAAACCGCGATGTTCCGACGCCGATCGAGTCGAACAATCTGGCGGGACATACGATTACGGCGATCGCCGCGGGCGCACATTCGGTTCTGCTTTCGTCCGAAGGACAGGTGTTTACATTCGGCGCCGGCGGCCGGCTGGGACACGGGGACACCGAAAACCGCCTGGAGCCGGCATTGATCCGACACGGAAACCTGGACGGGCATGCGGTAACCGGCATCGCGGCCGGGGTGTTTCACACGCTGCTCCTTTCGGAAGACGGGACGATGTTCTCGTTCGGGTTCGGGGGGGACGGTGCACTCGGCCACGGGGATACCGCGGATCGGTCCGTTCCCACGCCGATCGACCGGGAGACGATTTCCGGATTCGACATCACGGCGATCGAAACGGGGAATCGGCACAGTCTGGCGCTTGCCTCCGACGGCAGCGTGTTTGCCTGGGGACGCGGTCAGTCGGGCAGGCTCGGACACGGGGACGAATTGTATCGCGACGAACCGCTTCTGATCGAACACGAGAGTCTGGACGGGCGTGATATCACGGGTTTTGCGGCGGGAGACGCCCATACCGTGCTCCATGCCGCCGATGACACGCTTCTGACATTCGGCGCCGGCGGGCACGGACGGTTGGGTCACGGAACCACCGAGTCGGCGGCGGTGCCCAAAGCGATCGAAACCCTCGACCTGTCGGGAAGGATCGGCGTGCGGTTTGCTGTTTCCGGCGCGGGATCCGGGATGATAAGGGTGAACGGCAATCCGGTTTCCGAATGGCCTCACTATCACCTGGAGGAGAAGGGTGCGGAGATTGTCGTGGAGGCGGTTCCGGACGAGGGGAGCTTTTTCGAACGCTGGATGGGAGACTTGAGCGGCGCGGACGATTCGGTGACGCTGACACTCGATCGGATCATGAGCGTTACCGCCGGCTTTAAGGTGGAATCCCTGATGGTCTGGAATCCGTCCATCGGTGAGGATCGCACCGGTACGGGCGCCCGGGTCAGCACGGTCCACGCGGTCGGCCCGGAAGAGAGTTCGTTTACCTATACCCTGGTTCCCGGGGACGGCGATGCCGACAACGCGAGTTTTAGCGTGGCGGATGACGAACTTCGGACGACGGGTCCTCTTTCGGTCGGGGAATATTCCGTTCGCTTGCAAGCGTCCGATCAATTCGGGAACATCATGGAAAGGCGGATAACGATCGCCGTGGTTCCCGGAAGGGTGGCGCCCAAGGTGGCCGCCGGTTTACGCCACAGTGTTTTCCTGTCGGAAGACGGAACCGTTTATACGTTCGGCTCCAATGCGAACGGAGAATTGGGGCACGGGGACGACGCGAATCGCGAGGTTCCGACGGCTATCGAACACGAAAACCTTGCCGGACACACGATCGTCGATGTCGCCGCCGGCCAAAATCACACGATACTGCTTTCGCTCGACGGCACGGTTTTCACCTTCGGCGACGGAAGTTTCGGACGGCTCGGCCACGGAGATACGGTTTCGCGAAACGTGCCGGTGCCCGTCGAAAACCAAAACCTTTCCGGGCGCATCGTGACCCGCATCGCCGCGGGCGAGCGGCATACGGTACTGCTGGTTTCGGATCGTACGGTATTTACCTTCGGTTCGGGGGACCAGCTCGCACGGGGGAGCAGGCGATCCGGAAGTTTTCCGACGCCGATCGACGAGGACAACCTTGCCGGGTACTCGATCGTGGACGTTGATGCCGGGCATGAACACACGATCTTGCTGGCCGCCGACGGTACCGTGTTTTCCGCGGGACGCGGGTGGCACGGGCAGCTGGGTACGGGAGACATGGATACGGTCGAGGTTGCCGTGCCGATCGAACACGAGAATCTGGCGGGTCATGCCATTATCGATATTGCCGCGGGCGGCCGGCACACGCTGCTGTTGGCGGCGGACGGGACGGCATTTTCATTCGGATGGGGCGGATCGGGGCAACTGGGCCTGGGGGACCGGGAGAGTGTGCTTGTCCCCATGGCTGTCGAGCATGAGAATCTGGACGGGCGGACCATCACGGGAATCGAGGGCGGGGATCTCCAGAGCGCGCTGCTGGCGGGCGATGGGAGCGTGTTTACTTTTGGAGCCGGAGGGTTCGGCGTTCTGGGTCACGGGGATGCCGAGGACCGCCTGGTTCCGGTCCCGGTCGAACACGAAAGCCTCGCCGGCGAGACCGTAACGGAACTGGCCTTGGGAGGCGCCGGGGGAAGAACCGACCGGTTTCACTCCCTGTTTTTGACCGACGCCCGGACCGTGTTTACTGCGGGAACCGGAAGCACCGGGCAACTGGGCCATGGCGACACGGAGGACCGGCTGGAACCGAAAGCGATCGAATTTTTCCGCCATAGTGGGTATCGCATGCTTCGTATTGCCTATTCGGGCGACGGAATCGGAAACGTGGTGATCGACGGCGATCCGCTTTCGGCAGCTCCGTTTTTGAATCAGTATGAAACCGGATCCGAAATCCTTCTGGAAGCGATTCCGGGCGAGAACTCCGTCTTTGCGGGCTGGACCGGGAATCTCGATGAATCCGACGCGGCGTGGACG
>PWMU01000054.1 GCA_003558065.1 Opitutia bacterium
AAAAAAGAATCCAAGGGGAAGTCGGACTGAATATTTGAGATAAATAGAAAAATTCCGCATTTTTTGCTTGAGCTGAATCTTGGCCCTGCGTTTTCATAAACGCGAACTCTTAGTATTAATTGCCATGAATCTAAAAGCTTACATAAAAACCGTACCCGTCATCGCCGCCTGTCTTTCGGCGCCGATCGCCGCTTTCGGCCAAAGTATTGTCCACAATGCCGGTTCCGGCGACCTGACATTCTTCTATGACAGCGCCGCCGATTCCTTTGACGTGGTTTTTCGGAGCAAGGAAGACACCCAGGCCACCGGTTTGGATCAGGAATATGCCGGCGCGCCCGGAGGCGTGGGCGACCCGGGAAGCGGACAGCAGGACTGGAATTTTGACACCCTTCAAGCCAACTTGACCAGTGCGCCGCAAGTAAGTGTCGGTGGTACCGACTACTATGTGAGCCCCGCGTCGGGATCCATCTACGAGGATTCCTCGAGTGAACCGGATCTCGGCCTGCGTTTTCGTTTTCGCGAGGACGACGACGGGACTGCGGTGGACCAGTTCGAGAGCTTTACCATGACTTTGGATTGGGACAACTCAACCCGACCGGAAGGTGCCGAGTTTGCCCTGTTCGGTTTCGATGAATTCGATGAGCCCACGATTGTCCGCTACGAAACGATCCAGGAGAACTTCGCCGAGGACTGGTCGGTTTGGGGGCACGATCATTGGCACTGGGGTTTCAGCGAACAAGGCGAGTATTCTCTGGTTTTTGATTTCGTCGGTGAGTTTGCCGACGGCGGTCTTTCCACTGTGGGCTCCACCACGGTCGACTTCCAGGTCATTCCGGAACCGGGCACGGTCGCGCTTCTTTTCGGATTGGGCGCGTTTGCGGTGGTTTCGGTTATTCGTCTTCGCCGCTCGAAGTCTTGACCGCCGGCTTTGATTTTCGAGTCGGGCGCCTCTTTCCCGCCGGGGAAAGGGGCGTCCTGCTTTCAGGGCTCCGGGTAACGGCTTTTTGTTGTTGGCCGTACTTCGAACAGAGGGCATAGTCGGGGATCTATTGTGAGAAACGCGCTTTCCTGCCAACCTGCGGGCTTACGGATCTGGCATTGGGCGATCGTGCTCTCGCTCCTGAGCGGTGCGGCGGCGCTGGGGCATCAGCTCTTGTGGACCCGTCGCCTGATCGACCTCCTCGGGGCGGGTGCGGAATCGAGTTCGCGGGTCTTCGGCGTGTTCTTTCTCGGGCTCGCGCTGGGCAGCGCCGCCGCGTTTTTCCTGGTTCGTAAAATCCGGTCCCCCTGGCGCTGGATGGCCGGGGCCGAGGTGGCGATCGCTCTACTGGCGCTGCCCGTGTACTTCCTTCCGGCCTGGAGCGGGCTAATCTGGCCCGCAATGGGACCCGACCTGCTGGCGGGATCGTGGGGAGGCTGGGTGAAACTCGGTCTCTCGTTCGCGCTGCTGCTGCCTCCGGCTTTTCTCATGGGATGGTTTCTTCCGTTGCTCGCAGCAGCCGTTCTGGACGGAAAAAAGGATCTTCAGCGGCACGGCGTTCGCCTCTACGGGTGGAATACGCTCGGCGGGGTCGCCGGGTTGGCGTTGACCGCGGCTGTCTTTCTTCCGGTTCTCGGTGCCCCGGGAGCCTTCGCCGCCGTTATCGGACTGAACCTTCTGACGGCGGCCGGTTGCGTCCACCTCGAATCGCAAACGGGTCCCGGGAAGGTCGTGATTCCGCGCCCGCCGGCGCCGGCGGAGGTTGGATCCAACCCGGCAGCCCGCTCCGGGGTGTATGGCCTGGTTTTTATTTCGGGCTTTGGGGTTCTGGCGCTGGAGGTGGCGTTTCTCGAGATGATTATGCTGGTGGCCACGCTATCGTTTTACGCGCCCGCCGGAATCCTCTTCTGTGTGATTCTTCTGCTGGCAGCGGCCGCGTTCGCGGCCGGCCCGCTGCAACGGATCGTCGCGATTCCCGCTCTGGTGACGGCTTCCCTGGCGGCGGCCGCGGTGGCCGCCGGCGCCGCGCCGCTGATATTCTTCGGGCTTTCGTTCCATACGGGAGGGTTGCCGCCCGCGGATTATTTTTCGTTTTTTCTGATCAGGCTGACCCTGTTCACCCTGCTGGTCTGCGGACCGGCCTTTTTCCTGGCAGGATTGGTCTTTCCCTTGTTGACCGCCTGGAGCGGAATCCGGGAGGGCGATGCGCGCGGCCGCGGATGGGGGCGCCTTCTGGCAATCAACGGCCTGGGCGGGCTCTGCGGAGCGGAGGTCGCCTACCGGTGGCTGCTCCCGGAATGGGGGCTCTACGGCGCGGTTTGGTTTGTCGGGGCGCTGTATGCCGCCGGGGCTTTCTGGACCGCGTATTTTCTCGCTGAAGCACCGAAACAACGGCTGGTCTGCCGCCTGGCGGCTGTCGGCGGCGCTGCGCTGCTGATCCTGTTCCTTCGACCGGTCCAGAGCCTCGTCACGGTGAATCCTTTCGCGCGCATCGACGTGGTTGAGGAATGGAGCGGAAGGGAGGGCACCCTTGCCGTCGTCGAACGGGAGGATTTCGGGCGCGGCATCCTCGTTTACAACCAGTACATGCTCGGCACCACTTCCGCCCGGCACGACCAGGCCAGGCAGGCCCACCTGCCATTGATGCTGCATCCGGCCCCGGAGAAAGTCGCCTTTATCGGGCTGGCCACGGGGATCACCCCCGGGGCCGCGCTCCTGCACGGGGGTGTCCGGGAGGTCCTCGCCATCGAGCTTTCCGGAACGGTGACGGGCGCCGCCCGCGATTATTTCGGGGATTACCAGAACGGGTTGTTCACCGACTCCCGGTCACGGGTGGTCGTCGAGGACGGCCGAACCTATATCGCCTCGAGCCCGGGACGTTTCGATCTGGTCGCCGGGGATCTGTTTCTCCCATGGGGCCCCGGCGAAGCGCGCTTGTACAGCCGGGAACACTTCGAGGCGGTCCGGGCGTCGCTCAAACCGGGCGGCATTTTCTGTCAGTGGCTGCCCCTGTATCAACTGACTCCCGACGACTTGCGGATTATCCTTCGTACGTTTCAGGACGTGTTTCCGGATACCCACCTCTTCCTCAACGGCTTTCGGCCGGGATCCTCCGCACTGGCGCTCGTCGGCTTCAAGGACGGGGCCACCCTGGACTGGCGAACGGTGGAGGCGCGTGCGCGGGAGGAGCGCGCGCACGGCCGGCTCCGCGATCCTTTCCTCCGGCACCGGTCCGGAACGGAGCTGCTCTATTTGGGAAAGGCCCGGCCGGATCCGGACGGGCCCCGGCACACGTTGACCAATATGCGGATCGAGTTGCAGGCGGGACGGGAACGGGTCACCGGCGACCCTTCCCGGAAATACATCAGCGGCGAACGCTGGGGGGAGTTCGTGGCGGCCTTTCACGCGGAAGCTGAAGGAGCTTCGACGGATGCGGGGCACGGCTCTCTTGAGACGGCCGCATGGCTCGCGGCCAGGGAGCGTGCCTTCCATCGGGGCAGAACCCCCGTCGCGGCCGATGAACGTCGCCTGGCCGAGCGGTTGCCGCGTGAGCTGATCGAGGACGATGAGGCGGATCGTTCCGCCTGGCCGGGAACCCCGCCGGGGATTCCGCCCGAGCGGGCGATGCCGTAGGCCGGCCGGCTCCTCCCTTGGGTCCGGAAGGCCTACGGCCGGCCGGTCCGGCCCTTCGGGGAGCGGAAACAGTTTCACCTTCTCCTCCGAACGTACCCGTTTCCGCTTCCCCCATCCCTCTTGACCTTTCTCCCCCGTAGCCCGGTCGGTTACGAGCGGGAGATCCCGTAGGTCGCTCCGTGAGGAACGGGCCTTCCGATGGATACAGGCCATTCGACCCCGCCCGGTTCCCTCTCCTCACGGACAGGCCTCCACGCTTTTGCTTCACGCAGGCCGCTCGGCGGACCCGAGCCGTATTTCAGGCCCTCTTCAACGTGACTCTCCCCCGACGGACTCCTGGTCGTCCCGGTCCGGCGGCGCCCATTCAACAACCAGCCGCATGTATCGGCGCTCATGGGTTTCCAGGGGTTCGGGATCGATCGCTCGAACCCGCCGGGTCCCGTCGTAATCGGGGTCGATCTCTTCCCATGCGGAATCGCCGCCGTATTCCAATGCCTCCCACTCCGTCAGATCGACGCCGGCTTCGACCCTGTAGACCAGATCGCTGCGATCGTCGGTTCCCCCGCCGCCCCGAGGCTTCCGGAACACTAGCGAAAGATGCTCCCGGCCTTCGGACTCGACGATCCCGGGCCTCGGGAGATAGCGCTCGGCCGGCCCTTTCGGATCGTAGCCGAGCGCATAAGCCAGAAGATTCGGACGCCCGTCGCCGGAAGCGTCCCCTGTCAGTTCGGCCTCCGGGCTTTTTGCGTTCTCACGAAACGTATCCAGCCGCCACCAGTCCGCCGGCGAGGGATCCACGAGCACAAAGAAGAGGGTGGGGTCGCCGGTGCTGACCGTCCCGTCCGAGGCCAGTGTGCCATGGGGGGTCAATTCCAGCAGATGGATTCCCGGCTCCCGGAACACCCAGTTCTGGTGGGAGTGCCCTCCGGCGAACTCTCGTTTCTCGCCGTAAGGGGGAGGATCCTGCCTGGTATCCATCAGCATGTTCGGGCCGCCGGTGTAGAGGAAAAATTCCCCGGCGCCCGCGAAATCGGTCAGTTCCACATAAAACTCGCCGCCCAAATCCCCCTCGAAGGTGCCGGTCGGCACGCCGTATCCATTGAATCCGAGGAAAAGGACCCCTTCCTCCTCACTGGTGAGGATCCGGTAATAGGTGTCTCCTTCCTCTCCCAGGAAGGAAAAGTCCTCGGGCGGATCCGAGTCCAGCGTTCGCTTCGCCGCGTCGGTTACGAGAAGAATCGTCCGTGCGGGCGTCAGGATCTCATCCCCGGTTCCGGGATCCCCGGAATCCCCCCGGTCGATTTTCATGCTCCACCGGTCGGATTCCGGTTCGTAATCGGCCCGAAGGTCCGTGTGGCCCGTCGAAAACACGTTCCAGTCCTTCCACGCTTCCTCCCCGAAGACCGCCGCCGTTCCGCCGGCGAGTACAATCGGTCCGAGGCTGACGACGAGGGCCGCGTTTCTTAAAAGGGAAAAACCAGTCATCGGATGCCGGGACGCGGGTTGTGTTTGATCGGCAACATTTCTGTCTTGGCAATCTCCCGGTCGCCCCTTTAGTCGCGGGCCTCGGGGGGCAAGGCAATGTTTTCCCCGGCCTCGATGCGTCGACGGATTTCCCCGGCGGCCAGGGTCGCGACGTGGCCGTCGGCGTAAAGGTAGTTGGCCGAACCGTTGGTCCGGTCCGCATTGCGGCTGCCGCTTCGATGACGGTCCGGGGCGATGTCCCCGACGACCGCCTGCCAGTTGTTCGCCCATTGGCCCGCGTGGGTATGATCATCGGTGGGCGAGATTCCGCGGTGATCGGCTTCGATAAAGGCCAGTTTCGTGAGGGAGGGCGTTTGTAACGAGTCGATATGACGGTAATCCGCCCCGATCGGGCGCCCGAATTCGTCTTCCGCGGGGGTGAAAATCAGATCATTCATGATGTAACTGGTGGCGTAATCGGTTTCACGCATTTTCTCCGCTCGCGGATCGACCGGGCAGATTCGGACTTCGTGCACGTTGTCCAAATAGGGCGCGAGCGAGAAAATCCACGAATCCTCCACGTTGAAATGCGCCGTTCCGGGCAGGTAGCCCTCGTGCTCGTCGGCGAAGAGGCGCAGGGCGGTGCCGAGCTGCCGCATGTTCGAGGCGCACTGCGACCGGTAGGCGGCCGAGCGCGCCTGGCCGAGAAGCGGAAGCAGAATGGCCGCGAGGATCGCGCTCACGGCGATCACCGTGAGCAGCTCAATCAGGGTAAACCCAAGTTTATTTATGCGATTGCTTGGCACTAATAAGGATCTTGAGAGAGAAATTCGGCGCTTTCAATGAATTTGTACACAGGCTGTTCCGCGTCAAGTAACTCTCTCATTTTGCGGCAATGAAGTGGTTATTGGATGTATCCCGAACGCCCGTCCCCACGGGAATCGCGTTCACCCCGTATCCCGTTCCGTCGAATCTGTTGCGGAAACGTGGCAATTGCCGCCGTATTTGGCGCTCGGTGAGCCGGCACGTGATTCCCCGGTCAGAAGCGTTCCCGCAGTTCTTCCACGGTCTTCGCGGGCTCAAGACAGGTCGTGCCCACGCAGAGCTGGTACCCGTCCGGCTGGTCCGTACCGTTACTTTCCAGGACGAAGAGTCGCTGCCACGTGTTTTCGCGGAGAAAGGGGGCCAATGCCTCCGATCCTTCGACTCCTTTGATTCTCAGGGTCGCCAGTCCCGCCTGATCCGAAGTGATCGCGGCCAGCGCGTGCGGGATGCCGTTGGGGATTTTTTTGGCGAATCCCGGGTAGGCTTTCTGCAGGCGGGCAAAATGCTTCCGGTAGGCCTCGTCGCCGGTCAGCGTATAAAGCTGGGAGAAGACGTGCAGCAGTGACGAATTGCCGGCGGGCGTGGCGTTGTCCCACCATTCCTTGCGGCGGGTCACCAACTTTTCGTGGTCGTCCGAGGTGAAGAAATAGCCCACCGCCACCGGATCCGCGAAGTGCTCGTGCGCCGCTTCGGCGATCCGCCGGCTTCGGTCGAGGTAGCGCTCGGAGCTTCCGGTTTCGTACAGATCCGAAAACGCCGCCAGCGCCAGAAGGGCTTCAGCGTAGAACGCGTAATCGTCGAGGTAACCGTTCAGAGAGGGTTTGTCGTGAAAAACCGAATACAGCCGGTTGCCGTCGAAGCGCATTTTTTCCCAGATAAAATCCGCGGCGTTCCGCGCCGCCTCGAACAGGTCCTTCCGGTCCAGGTAAAACCCGGCTTCGGCCAGGCCTTTGATCATCAGGCTGTTCCATGAAACCAGGTGTTTGCCGTCGGTGGCGGGACGGACTCGCCGCCCGCGGGCCTCCAGGAGTTTCCCGCAGGCCTCGCCCAGGGCCTCCCGTTCGGCAAAATCAGCGGCGGCCAGGGCGGGATTGGATTTGCCGTGTTCGAAGTTGCCTTCGGCCGTGATGTTGTAGGCCTGGCAGAAGCGCTTGCCGGTCTCCTCGCCGAGAACGGCGTTCACTTCCTCCGGAGTCCACAGATAAAACTTTCCCTCTTCTCCCTCGCTGTCCGCGTCGATCGACGAATAAAAGAGCCCGGTCTCCGGCGAACGCATTTCCCGGATCACCCAGTCCGCCGTCTCTTCGGCGACCTCGCGATAAAGGGGGTCGCGGTAGCGCTGCCAGGCCCGGGTGTAGGTCTGGAGAAGCAGCCCGTTGTCGTAGAGCATTTTTTCGAAGTGGGGAATGAGCCAGTACCGGTCCGTGCTGTAACGGGTGAAGCCGCCCCCGATTTGGTCGTAAAGCCCGCCGTGGGCCATTCCTTTCAGGGTCGTCTCGGTTACCTGGTCGAGGCGCTTTTCGATGTCGGCTTCGCCGCCTTCCTTCCGGCTCGCCTCCAGCAGGCGCTTCAACTCCATAAAGAATTGCAGGGCGGTGGAGGCGGGGAATTTCGGGGCGCTGCCGAACCCGCCGAAATCGTCGTCGTGTTGTTGGCAGATCGCTTTCGCCGCTTCGGCGAGCGCCTCTCCGTCGAGGGGATCGATGCTGGTCGCCACGGGCGTGTTCATCGCGGCGAGATTGTGCAGGATGTTCTGCGCGTTCTCCTCCAGCTTTTCCTTTTCCCGGTCGAAGTAATCCCGGATCCGCATCAGCAGCTGGGGCCACGGAATCATATTGTTGCCGCGGTCCTCGGGCGGGAAGTACGTGCCTCCGAAAAAGGGACGGCCGTCCGGAAAGCAGAAGGCGTTCAGAGGCCAGCCTCCGTGCCGGGCGATCATCTGCACGGCTTCCATGTAAATCTGGTCGACGTCGGGCCGCTCCTCCCGGTCCACTTTCACGCACACGAAGTGCTTGTTCATCAGGTCCGCGATGTAATCGTTTTCGAACGATTCGTGGGCCATGACGTGGCACCATTGACAGGAGGAGTAGCCGATGCTCACAAGCACGGGCTTTCCTTCCTGTTTCGCCCGGGCAAACGCGTCCTCTCCCCACGGATACCAGTCCACAGGGTTTTCGGCGTGCTGGCGCAGGTAAAGGCTGGATTCGTTGGCAAGACGGTTCGGCATGGTTTCACCTTACGCGCCCGCGGGCGGATTTAAAGTGGGAAATCCTTGCACCGCCTCAATGCGCTCTCAGGATGGAGGGAAATACCGCGACCCATGAAAACCCTGCTCTCTCTATTCCGTGTTCTCGGCCTGACTCTTCTGTTGGCCGTTCCGCTCCGGGCCGGCCCGGAAATCCTTTCCGGCGCCGAACACCTGGTCGCCGAGGATTTCGCCGAACTCGAAGGCAGGAGCGCCGGATTGATCACCAATCATACCGCCACCGTCGGCGACCGTCACCTGGCGGACCTGATGAACGAGTCGTCCGCAGTGGAGTTGACCGCGCTTTTTGGGCCCGAACACGGCATTCGCGGCGATGCTCCCGCCGGGGCCCGGATCGACGACGACGTCGACGAGCGAACCGGCGTTCCGGTTCACAGTCTCTATGGCGAGATCCGGAAGCCCACCCCGGCCATGCTCGAAGGGGTCGAGGTGCTGATCTTCGATATCCAGGACGTCGGAGCTCGCTTCTACACCTACATTTCAACCATGGGCTACGGGATGCAGGCCGCTGCGGAAGCGGGCATCCCGTTTGTGGTACTCGACCGGCCGAATCCACTCGGCGGCGAACGGGTCGAAGGTTTTCTGCTGGAGCCCGGGTACGAGTCCTTTGTCGGCTTGTATCCGATTCCCGTCGTGCACGGGATGACGGTCGGCGAACTCGCGCTCATGATCCGGGGGGAGGGGATGCTCGACGGGATTGAGGAACTCGACCTGTCGGTAGTGCAAGCGGAGGGCTGGGAGCGCGGCATGCTCTGGCCGGACACCGGTTGGGAATGGAATCCTCCCAGCCCCAATATTCCCGACTTCGAGACCGCCCTGATTTATCCGGGGGCCTGTTTCTTCGAGGGAACCACCGCCAGCGAGGGACGCGGAACCCGCGAACCCTTCATGGTGGTCGGCGCGCCGTGGATCGATCCCGAAGAGCTGGCCGACGACCTCAACGGGCGGAACCTTCCCGGTCTCGCTTTCGAGCCGGTTACCTTTACGCCCGTGCCCATCGAGGGCATGGCCATGCGGCCGAAGTTTCGCGACACGGAAATCCAGGGCGTCCGCCACCGCATCCTCGATCCCCGGAAAGTGCGGCCGGTCGAGGCGGGGATTCACCTCCTCGATGCTTTCCTGGCCCGGGCGCCCGGCAAAGACGATTTTTTCCGCGAGGCCCGCATCGAGCGGCTGGCCGGCACCGGCCGCCTGCACCGGTCCCTGCTCGACGGGACTTCACCCGCTGAGATCGTCGAGTCCTGGTCCGACGAAGTGGAGGCTTTCAAAGAGATCCGGCGGAACTATCTGCTTTACTGAGGAAAAGCGGAAAGCGGAAAGCGGAAAGCGGAAAGGGGAAAGGGGAAGGCGGAAAGGGAGGCAGCTCGTCACGGTCCCTTCGAAGACCCTGAGGACACAAGGGGCAGAGACGAAGGGAGAGGGATCTCACAACGCTGGATACGAGGA
>PWMU01000083.1 GCA_003558065.1 Opitutia bacterium
ATCATCCAGTTGGCGGCCGACTGGGTCAGGAAATAGGGCCCCTGGAGATTGGTGCCGACCACCCAGGCGAAACTCTCTTCGGAGGCCTCGAGGATATCCTTTCTCTCTTTGGGCGCGACCCCGGCGTTATTAACCAGAATATTCAGGCGGCCGAAATGCTGCCGGACCCGGTCGAGCATATCGGTCCGGGCACCGGTGTCACCGATGTCGCCCCGGCAGTAAAGGACCTTCGCTCCGAGCGCCCTCAGCTGGTCGAGAGTGTCCGTCACGGCCGCCTCATCCCGCATGCCGTTGATCGCCAGATCGAATCCATCGCGGGCCAGATGTTCGGCGATGCCGAACCCGATGCCGCGGCTTCCGCCGGTGATGAACGCGACGGGTTTCTTTACGTTTTCATGGTTCATTTTTGATTACTCAAACCTGATAACCGTGCGTTTCGATTATTTCCGCTTGTTCGTGAGGCGACATTGTATCAAGAACAATTCAGAAATGAATAAAGGCCATTGAAAAACGACAACGGCCGCCCGATTAGAGATCGGGCAGGTTTACCCATTTGCGTTCTTTCCACGACTGCAGTCCCGCTTCGGCGAGCTGGACGCCTTTGGCGCCTTCGCGGAGGGTCCAGCAAAAAGGTTCGTCGAGGGCGACGTGGCGGATGAACTGTTCCCACTGAATCTTGAAGGCGTTATCGTAGACGGCGGAATCCGGCACCTCGTTCCAGTGGTCGTAGAAGTTGATCGGCTGGTCGATGTCGGGATTCCAGACGGGTTTGGGGGTCATGGCGGCGCCCTGGACCCAGCATTTGCGCAGGCCGGCGACGGCGGTGCCCTTGGTTCCGTCGACCTGCATGGTCAGAAGATCGTCGCGGCGGACCCGGACGTTCCAGGAGCTGTTGAAGTGACAGATGATTCCGTTCTCCAGCTCGAACGTGGTATAGGCGGAGTCGTCGGCTGTGGCCTTGTAGGCTTGGCCGTTTTCGTCGTAGCGGGTCGGGATGTGGGTGGCTCCCGTACAGGAAACGCTTTTGATATTGCCGAAGAGATTGTCGATGACGTAGCGCCAGTGGCAGAGCATATCGATGATGATGCCGCCGCCGTCCTCCTTGCGGTAATTCCAGGAGGGCCGCTGGGCGGGCTGGTCGTAGGTATCCCCCTCGAAGACCCAGTAGCCGAACTCGCCGCGGACCGACAGGATGTCTCCGAAGAACCCCTGTTCCTTGATCATTCGCAGCTTGCGGAGACCCGGCAGCCAGAGCTTGTCCTGGACGACCCCGTTCTTGAGCCCCGCCTTTTCGCAGAGTTCCGCGAGGCGGAGAGCTTCCCGGGTAGTGACGGCGGTCGGCTTTTCGCAATAGACGGCTTTGCCGGCTTCAACCGCCTTCTCCACGAATTTCGCGCGAAGGAGGGTCGAGGAGGCATCGAAAAAGATTTGGTTGTGATCGTCCTTGAGTGCCTGATCGAGATCGGTCGTGTACTTGTCGACCTCGTACTTCTGCGCGAGGTCGCGCAGTTTGTTTTCATTGCGGCCGGTCAGGATTGGGTCGGGCATGAGGACGAGATCGTCCGACACCTTGATGCCGCCCTGCTCGATGATCGAAAGGATGGAGCGAACCAGGTGCTGGTTGGTGCCCATGCGTCCGGTGACGCCGTTGAGGATGATTCCGATGGATTTTGTTTTCATGGTGCTTGTTGTGAAGTGCTCTTCCGGTCGCCGGAACCGGTCTCATCACGGCTTCGCCGTGCATTGGGATTGGGCGCCTTCAGGGAGCGGAGGGACGTCGACGCCGGCTTTGGGAAGGGTGCCTTCGAGTTCCTGTTTCCAGTGAGCGACGTCGCCGGCGGGGCCGTAGCAATAGATCATGGTCATGGGCTTCTCCCCGGTGTTGGTCAATTGGTGAAAGACCTGCGACGGAATGTAGGCGGCCTGGCCCGAGGAGATCTTTTGCCGTTCCTCGCCGAGGCACATTTCGCCTTCGCCCTCGAGGACGAAATAAATCTCCTCCTGTTCCTGGTTGTGCCAGGGAACCTGGCCTCCGTTGGGCTCGAGGACGACGTAGCCCATGGCGAAGTTGGTCGCCTGGATGGGCGATGCGCCGCCGACGAGATTGCGGGTCCATCGACGGGCCGGAAAGCTCCGCCCTTCGAGTTGGTTGATGTCTGCGATGATCATGGGTCTTTAATAAGTTCTCAGGTTTCAGTGTTCAGGTGTCGGTGTTCGGGAGGGGGTGAAGAGAGTGTTCGTCGTTCTTTTTTCAGCGGTTCCCTTGTGAGCGGGCTTCCGGTTTGCTTGAGAACTCATCGATTTCGTTTCTTCGCGAAGCCCGGCGCCTGACACCGCTCTTCGGCTTTCGCCCGGGCCCGTCTCAGCCGAAAAACGTGTAGTACGGTTCGTCGTTGGCGATCCGCTGGATATACAGAGCGAGTTCCCGAATGTGGTAGTCGCCCCACATGCTGGATTCACTGTGAGGGATTTTGCTGCCTTCGGGAATGTGGTCCCAGCCGTTGGGCCGGTGGTAGATCGAGTGCAGCAGGAGGCCCTGATGATTCTCGTCGGTGCTCAGGTAGGGTTCCGAGAAAAGGGTTCTTGCGATCGTCAGTCCGGTTTGCCGGTACTTCCGTCCCTTTTCGTTTTCCCCTTTCTCCTGCAGGTACCTTCCGAGCCGGAGGTAACCCTGCGCGCAGATGGCGGCGGCGGTGCTGTCGACCGGCTCGTGGTCATTGTACGGATCCGCCGGCTGGTTGAGGTATTCGCCGAGTTGGTGCAGTTGCGGGGCGCCTGTATCCCAGTAGGGAATGCCGTCGGTCGGCGTGTGTTCGATGAAGAAATCCGCGACGGCTTCGGCGGCCTTGCGCATGAACCCTTCGATTTCCTCACGGCCGCCGTAGGGTTCGAGTTCGGAATCTTCGAGTGTCGCCAGGAATTCCAGTTCCTCCGGGTAGCCACACAGAATCCAGGACAGGCCCCGGGTCCAGGTGGTGAACGGCGAAAAACCCTGTTGCGAATTCGGGCAGCGGAAATTGCCGTCGTTGAGGTTGAAGATCGCTTCGTGGGTGGTGCGCCCCCGGATATCGTAGGCATCGCGGCCTTCGCCGTAGTAAACGCTGAAACGGGCGGTAGTCCGTGCGTGCTGTACCAGCCGGTCGAGGAGCGAGATGTTGGCGTCGCCTTCTTCCATCAGGCTGTGGCCGAGGCGGTAGCCGACCGCGAGGGAACGGAGGGAGCGTATCGTGTCGGCGAACAGGGAGTGGGGGCCGTTGAAGGAATAGATATACCCGCCGCCGGCCTTGATCCTGGTCCAGCGCCGTGCCTGGCAGGCGCCGCTAAGCTTCAGGGCGAGCTCGTAAAAGTTCATTTCCCATTCGTTGTGCTCGATTTTTCCCTCGCGCATCAGGCGGCGGAGATTGCCGTAGGTGCTGACATTGTTGAAGCCGTGATCGTGGACCCCCATGTGGGTGAGGTGCGGCGCCATGATAGTGAGCGTGCTTTCGCGGCCGTAACGGAGCGCGTCCTTGTCGCCGGTCGCGTCATAGTGAAGGATGGCGGCCCCGTATTCGAATCCCTGGGTCCATTCGGTCCAGCCCCGTGTGGTGTACCGGCCTTTAACCGTGTAGACAGGCGATCCCTGGGATCGGTCGTAGTTCCTGGCGATCGAAACAATCTTGGGAGCCGAGACTTCCCAGAGATGATCAATCCGCGTTTTCAGATCGGCGGGTTTCAGGTCGTTCTGGATGTTGATCATGGTTTTTGACGAGGTTCAGAGTTCAGAAACGTTTTTCTTTGCGAAGGTGGAGGATGAGGATTTCGCAGTCTTCGAGCGCTTCGTAGGTGTGTTCCAGGACCGCATCGAACTGGATCGCTTCTCCTGCGGACAGTTCGTGGGTCTCGTTGGGAAGGGTGAATCGGACATGGCCGCGGAGCACCCAGCAGAGTTCGTAGTCATCCCGGTGAATTTCCGGACGGGACACGCGGGCGCCCGCGGGGGCTTTACCCGACAGGCAGCGAATATTGGCGTAACGGATTTCCTGGAAGGTGAAGCCGCCGGCGTTGTGGCGGCTGGCGTGTTCCTTGTGGGCGCTGCGCGATTCCGCGAGAGCGACGATGTCGGTCGCACTGATCCCCAGAACCCGGCTGAGCTTGAAAAGAGTCTCCAGTTCCGCCTGAGTCTGATTCCGTTCCAGCTTGGAAATCACGGCCGTCGAGACGCCGGAGCGCTGCGAGAGCTCGGCGATATTCATGCCCTCCCGCTTGCGCAGCTCCCGGACGACGGAGAAGTCGAACATGGCGGGAGAACCGGATTCGTTCCTGGTTGTGTGAGAAATCATAACGGCGGTGAAATTTCGCTTGCAATATATTTTCAGCTTTAATAGATAGTCAAGGAAACAAATTGGAGAAATTTATGGAACTCATCAAAAAGACCCGGATTATTCCCGTTGCCGTTATCGATCGCATCGAAGACGCTCTCCCGTTGGCTGAAACGCTCCGTAACGCCGGCATCAATATCATTGAAGTGACCTTCCGGACCGAGGCCGCGGGGGACTCGATTCGGGCAATTCTGGATGAATATCCGGACATGTTGGTGGGCGCGGGAACGCTTTTGGATATTTACCAGGTCGAAGAGGCCGCCAAAGCGGGCGCGAAATTCGGTGTTTCGCCGGGAATCAATCGAAGCGTGGTTGAAAAGGCCCACGTTCTGGAAATGCCCTTCGTGCCGGGAGTGATGACCCCTTCCGATGTGGAGAAAGGGCTTTCGCTCGGCTTGAAGCTCCTGAAATTCTTCCCAGCGGAACCCGCCGGCGGGATCAAGATGTTGCAGGCTCTGGCCGGGCCCTACAGGCACACCGGCGTCCAGTTCATTCCCCTGGGCGGGGTCAACGCGGCCAATGCCGCGTCCTACCTCGAACTTCCCGTGGTGGCGGCGATCGGGGGGTCGTGGTTTGTCGACGCGAAGCTCGTGGCCGCGGGAGACTGGGACCGTGTGGCCGAATTGAGCCGCCAGGCCGCCGCCATCGGACAGGCGGGATGAGGCGGCCGGCCTGAAACAGGCAATTACTCCTTACCGATCCACCGGAGAAGGGTTGCGGCGTCGGCAAGAAAGTTTTCGGGTTCGTTGTCCTTCACGAATTCTATCAGCAGGTGATGGTCCCGGCCGGTGGAGCGAATGGTGTCCAGATAGGGTTTCCAGCGCTCGGTGCCGGCCTCGATGAGGTTCCGGTCCTTGTTGGTCGGCCACCAGTGGAAGACGTGGACGTTGCTCAGTCGCGGAAGAACCGCTTTCAATCCCTCCAGGCAGTATTCCGGTGACTGGCCGTTGGGCGGCTGCCAGAGGGTTGTGATATTGGGGTGGTCGGTCCGGCTCAACAGCTCCTGTGCGGACTCGTTGGTGTCGGTCAGGGTGTTGGCGTGGTATTCATAGGCGATACCCACGCCGGCGGCGGCCGCCTGTTCGGCGATGCGGTTTGCCTCGTCGGCGATTTCCCGGCGGTATTCCGGGTCCGCTTCCGCGGACGGTTTCGCCCCGGCCCAGACCCGGATCTGAGGCGCCCCGAGGGCGACCGCGCTGTTGAGGACGTCCCCGAATTCAAGTCCCTCTTTGGCGCTCTTGCCGAGGCGGTAGTAGGAGCCGTAGGCGGCCACTTGAAGTCCTGAGGCTTCTGTCTTGCGGCGAACTTCTTTCGCCCGTTCCACGTCACCGTGGGGCGCGTGGATATCACCCCCCCATTCGATGCTCTTAAGTCCGGCGCGGCGCACCAGCTCGATGATCTCCTCCGGAGCCAGTTTGCGAAAGGTGATGGATACAAGTCCTGGTGTCAGCATGGAAGCAGTTTACGGGTGAGGCGGCCGGTTGGGAATAAAAAACAAAGTCAGGCAAGCACGGCGGCGCGTTCGCGGGTGATTTCCCATTTGAGGGGCTCGTCATTCAGATAGCGTTTCAGCTCGTCGACCATGTACCGGCCCATTCGCCGGCATTCGGGGCCGGCCGAGCCGGCAATGTGGGGGGTGAGGGTGACATTCGGAAGGGTGAAAAGCGGGGAACCGGGCGCCGGGGGTTCGGGGTAAGTGACATCGAGCACGGCCTGCAGATCGGGACGCTGCCGGAGCACTTCGATCATTTCATCCTGCTGGACGACCGCTCCGCGCGAGGTGTTGATGAATGTGGCGTTGTGCTTCATCGAAGCGAAATGTTCGCCGCGGATCATGTTCCGGGTTTCATTCAGCAGGGGAGTGTGGACGGAGACGACATCGGAGCGCTCGAACAAAGCCTTCATGTCGACCGGTTCCAGATCCATCCAGTCCGCGGTTTCCTCATCGATAAAGGGGTCGCAGGCGAGGACGTTCAGGTCGAACGGGCGCAGCCGTTCTCTTACCAGTTTGCCGACCATTCCGAGCGAAAGGAGGCCGACGGTCGAGTTGTACGCCCCGGGCGGGTCCTGCTTGGGTGGATACGCGTGGTTGGCTTTTATCTCCCTCGCGAAATACCAGCCGCGTTTGAGGGAAAAGAGGATGGAGGCCAGGGTGTATTCGGAGACGGGTACGGCGTTCGCTGCGTAGGCGCTTGTGATGCGGATTCCGCGATTCCAGAAGCTGTCGCCCGTGCACCGGCGAATCGAACCCGCCCCGTAAAAAACCATTTTCAGCCTGGGGGCCAGGTCGAGAAACTCCTGATCCATGACGGGCCCTCCCCAGCCGCTGAAGATGATCTCGGCCTGCTCGAGGCAGGCGGGGTTTTGTCTTACCGATTGGGAAGTCTGCGGTTCGGGGTTCAGGTCCACCAGTTGGGACAGGTTTTTGTGGTGTTCTTCGCCGTAGATCAATTCGTAGGCTTTCGGGCCGAGAATAAAGAGTGCTTTCTTCATAGAGACGGAGGGGAGGTTATCGCTTCACGGTGCCCTGGCCTGTGATCGTGTACTTGTAGGTGCACAGTTCCTTCAGGCCCATCGGGCCGCGGGCGTGAAGTTTATCGGTGGAAATTCCGATCTCGGCCCCCATGCCGAACTCGAATCCATCGGTGAAACGGGTGCTGGCGTTCCAGTAAACCGTGGCCGAATCGACTCCGGTGAGAAAGGTTTGGGCGGTGGATTCGTCGGCGGTGACGATGCCGTCGCTGTGACCGCTGCCGAAGGTGTTGATGGCTTCGATGGCCGCCTCGGTGGACGGGACGGTCTTGATCGCCAGGATCGGCGCCAGGTATTCTTCGGTCCAGTCCTTGTCGGTCGCGGCTTCGAACGGGATGTCGCCCGCCTGTTTGATGATGGCCGCCGCGGACGCGTCGAGGCGCAGCTCGACGCCCTCGGCGGCGAGCGCCCGGGCGATCTCCGGGAGGAATTTCCCGGCGGTTTCCCGGTGCAGCAGGAGGTTTTCGATGGCGTTGCAGACCCCGGGGCGCTGGCACTTGGCGTTGACGACGAGCTTTTTCGCCATCTCGAGATTGGCGGCTTTGTCGATGTAGAGCGTGCAGACGCCTTTGTAGTGTTTGATGACCGGGATGAGGGAATTCTCCGCCACGAAACGGATGAGGCTCTCGCCGCCGCGCGGGATGATGCACTGGATGTAGGCGTCCATTTTGAGCAGGCAGTGGAGCGCGTAACGGTCGGTTGTGGGGACGAGCTGAACCGAGTCCCCGGGGAGGGAGCTTTCCCTGAGCGCCCGGGCAATCAGCGCGGCGAGCGCGGTGTTCGTGTGGAAGGCCTCCTTGCCGCCCCTGAGGATGCAGGCGTTGCCGGATTTGAGGCAGAGGGCGGCGCAATCGACCGTCACATTGGGACGCGATTCGAAAATGATCCCCACGACCCCGATCGGCACCCGGATCTTGCGGATGACCAGGCCGTTGGGGCGTTCGGTGGTTTCGAGAACCTCACCGACGGGATCGTCGAGCCCGGCGACTTCGCGGACCCCCCCGGCCATGCCGGAGAGGCGGTCCTGCGAGAGGGAAAGCCGGTCCAGAAGGGCGTTGCTCAGCCCGGCGGCCTTTCCCGCCTCCAGGTCCTTCCGGTTTTCCTCCATGAGCGTGCTTGCCGAGCTCTCCAGCAGGTCGGCCAGGGCCTTAAGCATCCGGTCCTTGTCTTTCCGCGGGACGGTTGCCAGTGCCAGGGAGGCGTGGCGGGCCTTGCGGGCCATTTCTTCGACCCGCGTTTCGATCTCCGCTGTTTCCATGGGCGTCAACTATTGATTTGCGGTCCGCACTGTCAATTTATTCCCCGATTCGGAAGGGGAGGGCGCCGGGCTTTCTCAAACCTTTTTCTTGTCAATCCCCTTAAGCCGGTAAGATAACCTTGAGTGATGAAGCATATTTTTCTGACGGGCGGGGTGGTGTCCTCGCTGGGAAAGGGATTGACCGCCGCGGCGCTGGGAGCCCTGTTGGAGCACCGGGGGATGCGGGTCCGCATCCAGAAGTTCGACCCCTACCTCAACGTCGATCCCGGTACAATGAACCCGTTCCAGCACGGAGAGGTTTACGTTTTGGACGACGGGGCTGAAACCGATCTCGATCTCGGGCATTACGAGCGGTTTACCTCGGGTAAACTCTCCCGCTTCAACAATTTGACCTCCGGGCAGGTTTACGAGTCCGTCATTCAGAAAGAGCGCCGCGGGGACTACCTGGGCAAGACGGTGCAGGTGATTCCCCATGTGACCAATGAGATCAAGGAGCGGCTCCACAAATCCGGCGAGGGCGTGGACGTGCTGATTACCGAGATCGGAGGAACGACCGGCGACATCGAGGGGCTGCCGTTTCTCGAAGCGATGCGGCAGTTTGCCCTGGAGGTGGGGCCGAAAAACGTGCTCTTCATTCACGTCACGCTGATTCCGTTCCTCAAGGCCGCCGGCGAACTGAAGACCAAGCCGACCCAGCAGAGTGTGGCCAAGCTGCGCGAGATCGGGATCCAGCCGGGGATCATTATTTGCCGTTGCGAAAAGCCGATGACCTACGAGCTGCGGCAGAAAATCAGCATGTTCTGCAACGTTCCGGCGAAAGCGGTTATCGAGGAAATGGACGTGGAATCCTCGATCTACGAGCTTCCGATCATGCTCCAGCGGGAAAACCTGGACGATCTCGTGGTCGACTACCTGGGACTGGATGCGCCCGCTCGGCCGATGGAGGAATGGAACCAGGTGGTTCGCCGCCTGAAGAGCCCTTCACACCGGGTCGATATCGGCGTGGTCGGCAAGTACATCGAACTGCAGGACGCCTACAAGTCGGTCTACGAATCGCTCACGCACGGCGGCATTCAAAACGACTGTGCGGTCAATGTTCAACGGATCGACGCCGAGGCGCTGGAGGACGAGGAAGGGTTGCGACATTTGCAGGGTCTCGACGGCATTTTGGTGCCCGGGGGGTTTGGCGACCGGGGCGTGGAAGGCAAGATCCTCGCGACCCGGTACGCGCGAGAGAAGGGAATCCCTTTCTTCGGGTTGTGCCTCGGCATGCAGATCGCGGTCATCGAGTTCGCCCGCGACGTGCTGGGGCTCAAGAACGCGAACAGTATCGAGTTCGATCCGTCGACACCGGATCCGATCATCGCCCTCATGGAGGACCAGAAAGGCATCAAGGACATGGGCGGCAGCATGCGGCTGGGTGCCTACCGCTGTCGGTTGAAGGAAGGCAGCCGGGCGCGCGGGGCGTACGGGGAGGATTTGGTCAGCGAGCGTCACCGTCACCGCTACGAATTCAACAACGCCTACGCCGAGCGGATGGAAAAGGCCGGAATGCTGATTTCGGGAATCAATCCCGAGCGCGAGCTCGTGGAGATCGTCGAGTTGAAGGACCATCCCTGGTTTCTCGCGGTCCAGTTTCATCCCGAGTTCCAATCGAAGCCGAACCGGGCGCATCCGCTGTTCGCGGACTTCATCCGCGCGGCATTGAGCAACAAGGGAGAAGTGGTCGGCGACGTGGCCGCCCGGCCCCTTAAATAATCCGACGCGCGGAATCCAATGATATTTGACAAGGACAGGTTGTTGCTGATCGCCGGACCGTGTTCGCTCGAGGGCGAAAAGACCTGCCGGGCTGTGGCGGAGGTCCTGGTCGAACTCCGGGAAGCCCTTCCCGAATTGAACGTCGTGTTCAAGGGCTCCTACGACAAAGCGAACCGGACCTCCCTGTCCGGAGGCCGCGGGACCGGTATGGAGGAGGGCTTGAAGCTGCTCGAGCTGGTCCGCCGTGACTACGGCTTCCCGGTTTTGACCGATGTGCACGAAAGCCCCCAGGTTTCAGCGGTGGCCGAGGTTTGCGAGGTTCTGCAGATTCCCGCATTCCTCTGCCGGCAGACAGACCTTCTCCTGGCGGCCGCGGCGACCGGCCGGGTGGTCAACGTCAAGAAAGGCCAGTTCCTGGCGCCCCAGGACATGCGTTACGTGGTCGACAAGCTGGAAGCGGGCCGGGTTGCCGAGGTCTGGCAGACCGAGCGGGGAACCACCTTCGGTTACCGGAATCTCGTGGTCGATATGCGCGCGTTTCCGCTGATGAACGCCTTGAAGCACCCGACCGTTTTCGATGCCACCCACAGCGTGCAGTTGCCCGGCGGCGGTGACGGCAAGAGCGCCGGCCAACGCGAGTTCGTCGCTCCGCTCGCCCGAGCGGCCCTGGCGGCGGGGGCCGGCGGCCTGTTTATCGAAACCCACCCGGATCCCGACCACGCGATTTCCGACGGCCCTAACATGATCCGGCTGGCGGAGCTCCGCGACTTGCTGGAGGGGTGCCTGGCGGTTTGGCGGGCGGTGAGGCAGGGGGGCGGTAATCAGTGATCCCGTTGTCCGTGAGCCGTCACCCCGTTCCTCATTCCCGGTGGATTGCTGCATTGACCGGTGCAGTGGCCTCGACTTAGGGTTTCGGTAAATTATGGATTCCTTCCTTATCGAGATTCCCATTCCGTCGATGGGTGCCACCGTGAACGAAATGACGCTGGTCGATCTTATGGTCCATGCCGGCGACACGATAGCGAAGGGGCAAAAGATCGCCGAGTTTGAGAGCGACAAGTCGGTGTTCGACTATGAAGCGCCCTGTGACGGCACGGTTAAGGCCGTCCTCTGCCGCGCCGGTGACGTGCTCGAGATAGGGATTCCTTTTCTCCGGGTCGAGACGGGGGACGACAGTCTGCGTCATTTGGTGGCCGATGGGAAAGCCTTCGCCAACGCGCCGGCGAAAACCGGCGAGCGGTTCGCCGCGAAGAAGAAGGCCCCTGCCGTCCGTCCGAAGCCGGAACAGTCCCCGCCGGCTGCGGCCGGTCCGGGCACAGCCGTGGCGGAACCGCCGACCCGCGGCGCGCCCGCGGGTCGGAAATGGACGCCGCGGGCCGTGAAAATCGCGCGCGACGCCGGGTTCGATCCTGCCGTCCTGGAGGATGTCCCGGCCACCGGGCCGGGAAATCGTGTATCCGGGGACGACATACAAAAATACCTCGAGGCCCGGGATGGCGACGGCGAGGCCGCGCCGCAGGTTGCCGCGGAGATTGCGCGGGGCGAAGAGACGGTGTGTGTCGCCGGGATGGGGTACGCCGTCCCCCGCAACGTGCGCTCCAACAAGGATATTCTGAAGGCGTTCCCGGACATGACCGAGGAGTAAATCGTCCGGATTACCGGGATCCAGCAGCGGTATTATGCCGAGAGCGACGAGACCGCGACCCGTCTGGCGGCGACCGCCAGCCAGCATGCCTTGACGATGGCGGAAATGGAAGTCGGGGAGCTCGACGGGGTGATCATGGCGACCATTATCCCGGACCAGCCCGTGCCGAGTGCGGCCAGCGACTTGGCGCGTCACCTCGGGGTGCCCGGCGCCCTGGCGTTCGACTTGAACGCCGCGTGCTCCGGGTGGCTTTACGCGCTCGAAGTGGGACGGGCGTTCATTCGCTCCGGTACCGCCGGAAAGCTCCTGGTGGTCACCGCCGAACTGCTGTCGCGCATCACCAACCCGAAAGACCACGCGACCGCCTTTCTGTTCGGGGACGGCGCCGGGGCGGCCATCCTGACCGACGACGAAAACGGGCACCGGCTGAGCCGCATGGCCTTGAGCGGGGACGCCCGGCATTTCGAAGCCATTCAGCGGATGGGCGGCGGCGCCCGTATGCCGATGCCCGGGGCCGAGGGCGACCTGGAGCATTTCTATCTCAGCATGGACGGGCCGACCGTCTTTAAACAGGCGGTAAAGGCCTTTGGCGATATTATCGAGAGCACGCTCAAGCGTCACGGGCTGACCACCGACGATGTCGACTGGATCGTTCCGCACCAGGCCAACGAACGGATCCTGCGCGCCGTCAGTAAACGCGTGGGCATCCCCTACGACCGTTTTGTCATGACTATCAGCAAGTACGGGAACACGTCGGCGGCCTCCGTTTCCATGGCGCTCGGCTGGGCCGCCGAGGAAGGCATTCTGAGCGAGGGGGACAAGATCGTCTTCTGTTCGGTCGGGGCCGGTCTGACGTACGCCGGAGGGCTGCTCACCTGGTGATCGCGGCCCGGTCGTTCTCCCGGAAACCGCCCGTCCCATGCCGTTGCCCGCCGGCAGGTGCCGCACCGGGCGCAGCGATGTAAACGGTGAACATGGCTGTGCTTATCTTTCCACCGTCGAGACCCGGTCAAACCTGCAACAGTTTCCGGACGGCGGTGTCTCAATGAAGCGGTATTTTCTTTTCACGAACCGTTTTCCTCCCCATAAAGAAAGCCACCAACACCATGCTCATCTTCAAATTCCGAAAACTCGGCAAGATCCTGCGCGGGAAGGCCAACCCCTATCAACTGATGTCCGCCTGCATCCTGGGATCCCTCCTGGGGTTCGTTCCGGGCTTCGGGCAGGCGTGGGGCCTTATTGTCGCTCTGGTCCTGCTGCTCGTTGTGCTCAACGCGAATCTGTTTCTTGCGGGCCTGGCCACCCTTTTGGCAAAGGGGGTTTCGCTGCTCCTGGTTCCGGCCGTTTTCGCAGTGGGGCGTTTTCTTCTGGAAGGTCCGACCGAGGGGCTCTTCCGTTCGATGGTCAATGCTCCGGTGCTGGCGTATTTCGGCTTTGAATACTACCTGGTGACCGGCGGGTTGCTGGTCGGCCTCGTCTTCGGAATCCTGGTTGGAATCTCCGTGGTCAAGGCCTTGAAGGCCTATTGGCGGAGGATGGCGAATTTGCAGAAGGGGTCCGAGAGGTACAATAAATGGGCCGGGAAATGGTGGGTTCGGGCGATTTCCTGGATTTTTCTGGGCCCCGGCAAGAAAGATACGTACGACGACACGTTGGCCAAGGGCAGTATCGGCAATCCCGTTCGGCCGCTCGGGATTGTTTTTGTGGCCCTGGCGGCGGTGCTGGCCTTCGTGGTGAACCTCTTTTTCGCCGACGAGATCGTCACCCAGGCCGTCAGGGGCGGTCTGGAGCGGGCGAACGGGGCCACCGTCGATCTGGAATCGGGGCGGTTGAGCTTCCGTGAAGGCCGGCTCACGCTCAACCAGCTGGCCATGGCGGATCCGAACGAGCTAAACACCGACCTGTTTTCGGCCTCCCTGATCGAGGCCGACATCAATACGGCCGATCTGTTGCGCCGGCGATGGACGATTGACCGGATGATGATCAGCGAGGGACGCCAGGGCGAGACGAGGCGTTTGCCCGGCGTGCTGACCCAGCCGAAGCCGCAACCGAGCCCGGATCCGGATACCGAGGAGGATGAGAAAACCATTCAGGACTACATCCGGGATGCCGAGAAATGGAAAGACCGCCTCGCGCAGGCCCGCAAGTGGCTGGACGCGCTTTCCGGGCCGGAGGACGAGGAGGTGGAATTGCCGCCGGACGTCGACCCCGAGGACGTCCCCGAGCGGGAGACCCGGCGCGAACGCATCGCCCGCGAGATTCGCGAGCGGGGGTACGACCAGGTGGTTGCCCGGCATCTGATGGCCGAGAGCCCCAGGCTGCTGGTGAAGGAGCTGACCGCGGAGCGCGTGAGGACCCGCCACCTGGAAGAGGAGACGCTCGATATCAAAGGAGAATACCTGTCCACCAACCCGCGCCTGGCGGAGCAGTCTCCCCGGTTGTCGGTGCGTTCGAGCGCCGATAAACTGGTGCTCGACCTGGAGCTGGGGGCGGCCGCGGGCAAAGGCGCGGCGAACCTGCTGGAACTCGTTTACCGCGATCTGCCTTCCGAGGTCATCGGGCGGCAACTGGCCGGTTCCGGCGAGCCGCCGATTTTCGGGGGAACACTCGATTTTGAGACCATGGGACGCCTGAGTGCCGTCGACAGCGATCTGCCGTTGATGGTGACCCTGAAAAATACCACCCTCAGGATTCCCGGTGTCGGGGAGACCGAGGTTGATGAGTTGACGCTGCCGGTCGGAATCCGCGGGGCGATCGACAATCCGCGGATTACCTTCGACGACCGCGACCTTGCCGATGCGCTCGCCCGTGCCGGCAGGGACGAGCTCGAGAGGCGTGTCCGCGATGAGGTGGACGACCGGATCGGCGACGAGGTGGAAGAGCGAGGGCGGGAACTGATGGACCGGTTCCGGCGGTAGCTCCCGTGGTTCCTCCGGGTTCGCTGCTCCGGGCTTGTTCTTCGCGGGCGCCGGCTTATTTTCTCTGCTTTCCGGCGGGATGATGCCGGCTTATACTGAATGCCACTCGGTTTGGCCCAAAGTACAACACGCTTCCAGCGTGTTGTCTCAGGGCCAAAGCCTGAGCTGTGTCGATCCAGCGCCTTAACCGAGCGGCATTCGCCATATATTCGTGTTGTTCGCAGGGTGAACAGTCCCGCGGGAAAGGGGGGTTTGTTGTTAGGCAGCCAGGACGGAGCCCGGCGTCAAAAGCCGTGGCAACAACGAAAAATGTATTGCGGAGGGGCCGCGATCGTGTTCATCCTTTCGATCTTCATGGAACAGACGACCGCTCGATTATTTCGCTCCTCCCTGGGGAAAAAGTACGTGATGGCTGTAAGCGGAGTGATCCTCTTGCTGTTCGTGATCGGCCACTTGATTGGCAATCTTCAGATTTTCGCTCATCCCGACCTCATCAACTCCTACGCCCATTTTCTCCAGAACATGGGGCCGGGGCTTTGGGCGGTCCGGCTGATTCTGCTGACCGCGGTGGTGGCCCACATCTGGGCGGCGGTGGAGTTGACCCTGGAGAACAGGCGTGCGCGCCCGGAAGATTACCGGGAGAAAGACACGATTCAGGCCAGCTACGCCTCCCGCACAATGAGGATCAGCGGGTTCATCGTACTCGCCTTTATCCTGTTTCACCTGGCTCACTTCACTCTTCAGGTGGTGAATCCCCAGTACCAGGAGCTGTACACTCAGCTGGAGGACGGGACCGTCGTTCACGACGTGCACTCCATGATGGTCAGCGGGTTTCAGAATATATGGATTTCCGGCTTTTACCTGATCGCCATCGGGCTCCTCAGTGTCCACCTGCGCCACGGGTTTGCGAGCATGTTCCAGTCGATCGGACTGCGCAACCGGAAGATTGCCGGTCCCCTGGAGAAGACTTCCCTCGGGTTGAGCATTCTTTATTTTGCCGGGAACGCGGCGATTCCCGTGGCGATACTGGCGGGTTTCGTCTCCTGACCTCCCAACCAACCAATCGGATTTCCTCATGAAGCTTGACGCCAAAATTCCTTCCGGGCCGCTGGTCGATAAATGGGCCCGGTACCTTTCCGAAATCAAACTGGTCAATCCCGCGAATAAGCGGAAGTACGAGATCATCGTCGTCGGTTCGGGCCTGGGCGGGGCCGCCGCCGCGGCCACCCTGGGGGAGTTGGGGTACCACGTGAAGTGTTTCTGCTACCAGGACAGTCCCCGCCGGGCGCACAGCATCTCGGCCCAGGGAGGCATCAATGCGGCCAAGAATTACCAGAACGACGGCGACAGTGTTTACCGGCTTTTCCACGACACGATCAAAGGGGGAGACTTTCGTGCCCGCGAGGCGAACGTTTACCGTCTGGCGGAGGTCAGCGCCGAAATCATCGACCAGTGTACCGCCCAGGGCGTGCCCTTTGCCCGGGAATACGGCGGCCACCTGGCGAACCGTTCGTTCGGGGGCGCTCAGGTTTCGCGGACGTTTTATGCCCGGGGGCAGACCGGACAACAGTTGCTGCTCGGCGCTTACTCCGCCCTGTGCCGCCAGATTCAGGCGGGGACGGTGACGATGTTTCCGCGTACCGAGATGCTCGACCTGGTGGTCGTCGACGGCCACGCCAAGGGCATCGTCGTCCGCGACATGGTAACGGGTGAAATCTCGTCCCACTCTGCCGATGCCGTTGCCCTGGCAACCGGCGGATATGCCAACGTGTACGACCTTTCCACCAATGCCCGCGGGTGCAACGTCACCGCGGCCTTCCGGGCCTATAAGCGCGGCGCGGCTTTCGCCAATCCCTGCTACACCCAGATTCACCCGACCTGCATCCCGGTCTCCGGTGATTACCAGTCGAAGCTGACCCTGATGTCCGAGTCGCTTCGAAACGACGGACGGGTATGGGTGCCCAAGCGGCAGGGTGACAACCGGCCTCCCCAGCAGATTCCCGAAGGGGAGCGCGATTATTTTCTGGAACGCAAATACCCGAGCTACGGGAACCTTGCGCCGCGGGATATTTCCTCGCGAAGCGCCAAGGAGGTCTGCGACGAGGGGCGCGGCGTCGGGCCCAGCGGGCTCGGGGTGTATCTCGATTTTTCAGATGCCATTGACCGCCTGGGCCTGGCTACGATCCGCGAGCGCTACGGCAACCTTTTCGAAATGTACGAGCGCATCACCGGCGAGGACGCCTACAAAACGCCGATGCGAATCTATCCGGCCCTGCATTACACCATGGGCGGCCTCTGGGTGGACTACAACCTGATGAGCAACCTGCCCGGGCTGCATGTGCTCGGCGAAGCGAACTTCTCCGACCACGGAGCCAACCGTCTCGGCGCGAGCGCGCTCATGCAGGGCCTTGCTGACGGGTATTTTATTCTTCCCTACACGATCGGCGCCTATCTGGCCGATCTGAAGGAGAAACGTCCCTCCACCGAACATCCCGAGTTTCGAAAAGTGGAGAAGGAGGTCGAAGAGCGGACGAAGAAGTTCCTTTCAATCAACGGCAAGCGGAGCGTTCAGTCGATTCACAAGGAGCTGGGCCAGCTTATGTGGGACAAAGCCGGAATGGCGCGCAATGAAGAGGGCCTCAAGGAGGCGATTGCGAAGATCCCCGTGATTCGCGAGGAATTCTGGAAGAACGTCAAGGTGCCCGGAGACGGAGGTGAAATCAACCAGGAGCTCGAGAAGGCCGGACGCCTCGCCGATTTTCTTGAGTTCGGCGAGCTCCTGTGCCGGGACGCCCTTGACCGGAACGAGTCCTGCGGCGGACATTTCCGCGAGGAGCATCAGTCGGAGGACGGCGAAGCGCTGCGGAACGACGAGAAGTATTCCTATGTCAGTGCCTGGGAATTCCAGGGAGAGGACAGGGAACCCGTTCTGCACAAGGAACCGATTGTGTACGAAGAAGTGAAAATGGCGACCAGGAGCTACAAGTGATGAATTTGAAACTCAGAGTCTGGAGACAGAAGGACCGCAATGCCCCGGGGAAACTCGTCGAGTACGAGGCCGGGGACATCGATCCGGAAATGTCGTTTCTGGAGATGCTGGATGTCGTTAACGAGCGCCTGATCGGCGCGGGCGACGAGCCGATCGCCTTCGACCACGATTGCCGCGAAGGCATTTGTGGTACCTGTTCCGCGACCATCAACGGGATTCCGCACGGCCCCGAGCGCGCGACCACCGTTTGCCAGTTGCACATGCGGCACTTCAAAGACGGCGACATCCTGACCATCGAACCGTTTCGGGCCAAGCCATTTCCGGTGATCAGGGATCTCATGGTGGACCGGAGCGCCTTCGACCGCATTATCGAGTCCGGGGGGTTCGTATCCGTCCGCACCGGCAGCGCTCCCGAGGCGAACACGCTTCCCATTCCCAAAGACGCGGCCGAGACAGCGATGGACGCCGCCGCGTGTATTGGCTGCGGCGCCTGTGTCGCCGCCTGTAAGAACGCGTCGGCCATGCTCTTTGTCGCGGCGAAATCCTCTCAGTTAAACACCCTTCCGCAAGGGAAACCGGAAAAAGACCGGCGGGTGCTGAATATGGTGGCGGCGATGGACGAAGCCGGCTTTGGCAACTGCACGAACCAGTACGAGTGTTCGGCGGTCTGCCCGAAAACCATCAGCGAAGACTTTATCGCGCAGCTGAACCGCGAGTACCTCGTCGCGTCTGTCAAACAGAGCTTTGCCGGAAAGTAATCCGTTCGCGCTTCGGGAGCCGGGCGGCCGGTCGCCCTGTCAGCAGCAATAGCTTGTCTCGGTCAAGGCACTGGCTCGAAGCAGGTTCAGGCTTCCAGCCTGAGGGAACAATCCGGAAGTGTGGGCGGGCTTGACCGAGCGCCCTTCGCCCTACCAGGTATGCAGCACCATGTTGCCGATCTGGCGGGAGAGTTTCCCGGTCAACACGGGCATGCTCTGATACTCGCTTTGCAGGCCCTGTGGCGGCGGAAAGGGATCGTCCGGATCGACGAGCTCGCGTTCGAAGCCGATAAAAGCGTCGATGTCCGTCTCGGTGCTGCGGTCCCGGAAATAGTGCCGGCCGGTTCGGGCGTCGATGAGGGTGCATGTGGCGACGAGCCGCATGTTGAACTTGCTCGCCAGCACGGTGTCGTCGCCGCGCACCGCCGATGCCTCACGGTCGTAATCTTCGAGGGTAATCCTCAGGATCGCATCCGCATCATTCGGCCCGACCACCTGCACGCGTCCGTCCCGCATGAGGTGTTCCCGGACTTGAGTTGAAAGGAGCGCCTGGGCCTGCGGGGCGAACGAGCGATTGGCCACGGGTTCGATGTAGATCGTTTGAAAGGGCGTGTCCGCCGGTTTCCCGACCTGGTAATGGGAGCATCCCGCCAGTCCCAGTAGGACCAGAATGACGGCGGCGATGCCAGGAGCACGGATCCTGCTGACGGAAAGAAACACGGCGTTAGGCATGAAGAGTTCGAAGGAAGAATCAAGACAAAACCGTTTCCGGGGCCGGGCTCCCTCCGAATCCGGAAGCGTGCCCCCCTGTCGGCCTCAACTGCCCCGGCCCGCGCCTTTGTCTTCGATGGATTCAAGGCGTTCGCGGGCTTCGACGGCACCGGGCGAGTCCGGGGCGACGGTGATGGCTTCATTGTAGAAGACGCGGGCGGCGACGTAGTTGCGCCGGCGATAGTTGTAAAAATCACCCAGGAGGAGTTTGCTGCGCGCGAGTACGTCGCGCATTTCCTCCAGGCCCTCTTCCGCGGCCTCGCCGTACGGGCTGTCGGGGTAGAGGATCATGAAATCTTCGAAATAGGAAATCGCCTTTCGTGTCGAGCCCTGGTCGTATTCCGGGCCGGTGACCAGTTCGGCGTGGGCATTGGCGAGCCCGAGGTACGCATCCGGGGTCAGGAGGTTGTCCGGGTAGTCGGTGATCAGCCGTTCGTAAGCGTCGATGGCGTCTTCGGGGCGTCCCCGGTTCTTTTCGACCTGGGCCATGTACGCAAGAGCGACCGGGCCGTATTCGCTGTACGGGGCGTTGGTCACGACTTTGTCGAGCATGTCAACGGCGCGCTCCATATTCCGGAAACCGGGAATGACCCAGAGGATCGGGAAGCGTGCGCCTTCCGCCACATCCACGGCGATTTCGAACTGCAAGCCGATGACCTCGTTGAAGCGATGGTACTGGGGGTACTGGCGGGCAATGGTATCGAGCGCATCGAAGGCATGGTTCCACTGGCGGCGTTCGAGGCGGATCCGGGCGCTCTGGAAATAGGATTCGGGAGCATAAACGGAATCCGGGAAACGGCGTTGTACCCGGCGGTAGCGGCGCAGGGCCGTAATCCGCCGGTTATCTTCCTGGAATTGCCGGGCTTCGTTCATTAACTGCAGCGCCTCGGGCGGTTGGGGTTTCCGGGCTTCGCTGGGAGTGGGATCTTCGAGGGACCATCCCGAAACAGGGGACCAGACGAGTTCCGCCGAAAGAGGGGCCGGAACCAGAAAAAGGGGCGGCAGGAAAAGCGCGGCGGCGGCGATCTTCCGGAGGAGGCGGGTACCTGGAATGCGCGGCCGCGGTGCCCGAGCGGCGGTTCCGGGCAAACGAAAGGCCCCGTGCCGGGCGGGAAGGAGGGGAGCCCCCGTACCTTTCGTGTGGGAAGAGGAGATTCCGGAATGTCCGGAGTCCGTTAAGTGTGTCGCTTCAAGCATGGTCTCGATGGATCGTTTGCGTCTCAGGAATGTTCCCGTTCGCGCGCTGTTCGTAAAGAAGTGACGTTTCCCGCCGGGGAGTCTGTCGGGCTTCGCGGACAGACTTTTAGGGAAATCCAGAGAGTGAAACCCGGCTCCCGGGGATTCGCCGCTGGAAAAACGGTCACAATTTGACAAGAGTGGCCCCCCAGGTCAAACCCGCTCCGAAAGCCACCAGCACCACGTAATCGCCCGTACCGATTTTTTTCTGGGTAAGCGCTTCGTCGAGGGCGAGCGGAACGGAGGCGGCGGAAGTGTTGCCCAGGCGGTCCAGATTGACATGGAAGCGTTCCATGGGAATCTGCATGCGGTCGGACAGCATTTCGATAATGCGGACGTTGGCCTGGTGGGGAATGATGCAGCGCACCTGCTCCAATGGAACCCGATTGCGTTCCAGGATTTCCAAGGTGGCCTTTTCCATGATCCGAACGGCGATCTTGAAGACTTCCCTCCCGTTCATTTTGAGAAAGTGGTGCCGGGCCGCCACGGACTCGCCGCTGGCCGGGATCCGGCAGCCGCCGCCGGGCATGTAGAGGATACCGGAGGAGGAGCCGTCCGAGCCGAGTCGCGTATCGATCACGCCGCTGCCGGAAGGGGCTTGACTGCTCAGGACGGCCGCGCCGGCGCCGTCGCCGAAGAGCACACAGGTGGCGCGATCCTTCCAGTCGAGGATGGACGAGAGCTTTTCGGTGCCGATGATCAGCGCGTGGCGGAAGCGGCCGCTCTGAAGCATCGCCGTTGCGATTTCCGTGATGTAGATGAATCCGGAGCAGGCGGCCTCGACGTCGAATGCACAGACCTTGCGCATCCCCAGGCGGTCCTGCACCAGGCAGGCCGTGGACGGGAACGGCATGTCGGGGGTGATTGTGGCCACGATGACCAGGTCGATGTCGTTCGCGCTCAGGCCGGCGCTTGCGAGTGCGCGGGTGGCCGCTTCAACCGCCATATCGGAGGCGCTTTCGTCGGGCGCGGCGATCCGGCGTTCCCGGATTCCCGTGCGGGTAACGATCCATTCGTCGGTGGTCTCGACGATCTCGGTGAGATCCTTGTTGGTGAGGACCCTTTTCGGCGTGTAGCTTCCGGTGCCCTTGAGTTTCACGGTAGTGACGGGCTCGGGGCGGAGCGTTTCGGAGGCGGCGGCTTCGGATTTTGGCCCGCTGGAGGAATCGGCACTCATATCTTGAGGATTGCCTCAGCCGGCGGAAGCCGCGGTGCGGGCCAGGGTTTCATTGGCTTGGTGGATTTCGTCGAGGATATGGCTGTTCATGTCTTGGGCGATGATTTCAGTGCCGATGCGGATGGCGTTCATGATCGCTTCGCGGTTGCTCGAACCGTGGGCCTTCAGAATGTTCCCGCGCAGGCCAAGCAGCGGAGCCCCCCCGTAGTAGTCGGGGTTGAGCTGGGTTTTCATCGCTTTGAAGGCGCCCATCGACAGCAGCGCGCCCATTTTGCGGAGTGGATTTTTCGTGATTTCCTCTTTGAGGTAGTCCTTGAGAGCGAGAAAAAGGGATTCGCAGGTTTTGAGCACAACATTGCCGACGAAACCATCGCAGACAACAACGTCGACGTGGTTCTGGAAGAGGTGGAATCCTTCGATCGGGCCCTGGTAGTTGAGGAGATGCGAGACATTCTTGAGCAGTGCGTGGGTGCTGTGGGTGAGTTCATTCCCTTTGCCCTCCTCGGTTCCGATGGAGAGAAGTCCGATCCGGGGATCGGCGATGCCGAGGGCGATCTGGCAATAGATTTTTCCCAGGATCGCGTTGTGAACCAGATGCTCGGGCCGCGCTTCCGGATTGGCCCCCGCGTCGATCAGGACGAAATGCCCTTCCTTGCTGGGGATTACCGACGCAAGCGCCGCGCGGTCGATGCCGTCGAGCATGCGCAGTTTGATGGTCCCGCCGGCCATGAGGCTGCCGGTGTTGCCGCAACTGAGCAGGACCTTGGCCTGTCCGGCCTTGACCAGGTCGATCGCCCGGACCATGGACGAGTCCTTTTTACGCTTCAGTGCCTGAAGCGGCTTGTCATGCATGTCAATGACCTCGGATGCGTGACGCACCGAGATGCGGCCTTCCTGCCCGAGGCCGGCTTTGGCGAGCAGGGGATGGAGGGCTTCCTCGTCGCCGACGAGAATCGTTTTCTCCAGCTTGGGCAGCTGCGCATAGGCGAGGGCCAGGGCCTCGACGACTTCCGCCGGACCCAGGTCTCCGCCCATGGCATCGATCGCGATGGTGGTCGTACCGGACCTTTTATCCTCCATGTGTTGTGGGCGGAAACTGCGGAAAGGTCACCGCGTGAAAGATGCGTGAGGTTGTTGGGCGTGAAAGTCTCAGACTTCCATGTCGATCACTTGGCGCCCGCGGTACATCCCGTTGTTCGGATTGACCCGGTGAGGGCGATAGGCGGTGCCGTCCACGGTGTCTTTCGACAACTCGGGCGCTTTGAAACGATTGGCGGCACGACGATTGGCGCTCCTTGCCTTGGACTGTTTACGTTTTGTATTGGCCATGATTTGCTTTTCGTTGAAATAAGATAAATTTATCTTTGCTTCTCACGCAAAAGAAAAATTATTACGTAGGGGGTCTTTTTTCGTCAAGCCATAATCCGACACTGTCGGAACGACCCCGGTTTGATTCGCTTTCAGCAAGAGTTCGAATTATCGAAAGAGAGTTGAGGGTCAACGGCGGGATCGGGGAATTGAGTGAACGTGGAAAATTTTCATGGAGAAAAGTCGATTAGCGGATCTAACTGAAACGGTTGAAGCAGGGCGTGATCTGTCTCCCGGGGAGGCGAAGGAGGCGGCGCTCGCACTCGCATCCGCGGCGGACGAGCCCGCTGTGAAGGAACGCTTCCTGGTTGCCCTTTCCGAGAAAGGGGAGGCGGGAGCCGAGGTGTACGCGTTCGCGGAAGCGTTCCGGGACCTGTCGCGGGATCCGGGAGTGGACGCGTGGGCGGAGCGGGCCATCGACGTTTGCGGCACCGGCGGCGACCGGCAGGGGACCTTCAATATTTCGACGGTTGTGGCGCTGGTCCTCGCTTCGGCCGGTGTCCCGGTCTTCAAGCACGGCAACTCATCGGTGACTTCGAGTTGCGGCAGCGCGGATCTCCTGCAGGCGCTAGGCGTGCCGCTCGAGATCGAGCCCGGCCTCGCGCGTCGTTCGCTGGAGGAACTGAGTTTCGTGTTCTTTTTCGCTCCCGCCTACCACCCTGCCTTCAAGGAAATTGTTCCTGTGCGCAAATCCCTGGCCGCCAAGGGAAAACCCACGATATTCAACATTCTCGGACCGATGATCAACCCCGGCCGGCCCGCTCATCAGTTGATGGGAGTCTACTCGGAGACTTGGGTCCCGGTACTGGCTGAAGCTTTGCACCAGCTCAAGCTGGAAGGCGGCTACGTGGTTCACGGCCGGCTGCCGGATGGCGCGGGGATGGATGAGATGTCCTGTGCCACGGAGAACCGGGTTGCGGGTTTCGGGCGCTTTCGCGGGACGGATGAAGCCTGGAAGGCGGGGCGTTATTCACTCCCGGAGTGTTCCCTGAGCGAGCTTGCCGGGGGCGGAGTGGCTGAGAACCTGCGCCTGTTTCAGGCGATCCTTCAGGGGGAGGGGCCGCCGGGCCTCGTCGATTCGATCATCTTGAATGCGGCATTCGCGTTCGAGATCCAAGGGAAAGCGGCAACGATCGAGGAAGGTCTGGGTCTGGCCCGCGAACAGCTCCTGGGAGGAGCGGTTGCCGAGCTGTGCCGAAAGATCAAAGCATTTTACGCCGCGTGAATAGAAAGTATTTCGGCACGGATGGAGTGCGCGGACGCTTCGGGGGCGACTTGATCAACCCGGAGTTCGCCCGCCGTCTCGGACGTGCCGCCGGAGGGGCGTTTGCCGCGCTGGAGAACGGAGCCCCGCGTTCGGCGGTCGTCGGGCGGGACACCCGTGCTTCCGGTATCGAACTGGAGGACGGAGTCGTCGCGGGTCTGGCCGAAAGCGGGATTGACGTCCTGCGGATCGGCGTGGCGCCGACCCCGGCGGTGGCACTGGCGGCGATGCACTTCAGGACCGGAATGGGGGTGGTCGTCACCGCCTCTCACAATCCGGCCGACGACAACGGCATCAAGTTTTTCTCGGGCGCCGGGTTGAAACTCACGGATGAAGCCGAGGCCGAAATCGAAGTTCGGCTGGACCATCCTGGCTCGAGGGTCGCCTATGGTGCCCCGGGTGTCGTAAAAGACACCGCCGGACTGTCGTTCTACGAGGAGAAAATGGCTCGGGTGCTTCCGCCCGGTGCCTTGTCCGGGTGGAAGATCGTGCTGGACACCGCGAACGGGGCGGCCTTTCGTACGGCGCCCGCCATCCTGGCGGGCCTCGGCGCGCGTTTCTTTCAGATGGGGGACTCCCCGGACGGCCGGAACATCAACGAGGGGTTGGGAAGCCAGCATCCCGAAGCGATGGGCGAGCGGGTGCGTGCGGCAGGGGCGGACCTGGGCATTGCCCTGGACGGTGACGGGGATCGTCTCGTTCTTGCCGATGAAAACGGGTCGGTTCTTTCAGGCGACGAACTGTTGACGGTACTCGCTCTGAGCGCGATGGAGGAAGGGAGATTGGCGCACAACACGCTGGTCGTGACCGAACAGAGCAATCTGGGCGTCGATGAGGCGGTGGGCAACGCGGGCGGCCGGGTCGAGCGCACCGGCATCGGTGACCGCCACGTCATCGCCAGGATGAGGTCCGGCGGTTTCAACCTGGGCGGGGAGTCCTCGGGACATATCCTGTTTCCCGAACTGTCGCCCGCCGGGGACGGGATGCTCGCGGTCCTGAAGACGATCGAGGTGATGCTGAGAACCGGCCGCCCTCTTTCGGAACTGAGGCGGGCGTTGCGGCATTATCCGCAGGTCACCTCAACCCTGCGGGTCGGCGAAAAGCCGGAGATTGGAACGTTGGTCCATCTGACGGCGACGATGCGCGAAGCGAGGGCCGTTTTGGGGAATGAAGGGAGGGTGTTTGTGAGGTATTCCGGGACGGAACCGAAGCTGCGCCTCCTGGTCGAGGGCAGGGAGGAGGCGGTGATCTCAAAGTGGATGACGAAGTTGCGCGAATCGGCGGCGTCCGACGGATTGGGGTGAGGTATGGTGAAAGTATTCGTTTTGGGAAGTCGGGGTTTGACAATCCGTGTGGTAGCTCGCCAAGGCTTATTGGCGGAATCATTTCGAGGCGTGTCCTTCGGGCCCGATTCTTCACCGTTTTCGAGGAAATCACGACAATGCGAAGCGCCTTGAGACGGCAGGAAAGATGCTTGGCCGCGAGGGCGGATTTTCCGTGGTTGCGAGGTTGACCTCGATTTATTTATAGTCTAAACCATTTACCTTCTACACAGATTGATTTAAATGCCAGAAACAGCTCTAACATCACTGAAGCCGCAAGTCCAAAAGCAGGTGGACATCGCCCGGGTTGCCATCGAGAGAGAGAATTACGACTATGCGATTAAAATTTGCCTGGACGTCCTGCAGAGGCATCCGGAATGTCTGGCAGTGCGTAAACTGTTGCGGGCGGCTCAGAAGAAACGGTTCGGGAAAAAGAATCGCCTGATGGCGAAAGCTATAGGGGGCATTTCCTCGGCGCCTTTTATGATCGCGGCTTCAACCCAGGTTAAAAAGCATCCCGGGAAGGCGATGGATTCGGCTGAAAAAATGCTCAGCCGGGACCCGAGCAACGCGACCGCACTCAAGCTGCTGGCGGACGCCGCCAAATCGCACGAGCTTCCGGCGACCCGCGTATTTGCGCTCGAAGGAATCCGCGAAGTTCAGCCGAACAATATCAAGATTCTGCTTGAAATCGGTGATGCGTATATTGAGGCCGGACGGCCGGACGCGGCGCTGAATGCCGCCGAGCGCGTGCTGGAGTTGAAGCCCGCCCATGAAGGCGCCCAGGCACTTATCAAATCCGCCTCTGTCGCCCAATCGATGCAGAAAGGCAAATGGGAGGAAGAGGGTTCCTACCGGGACAAACTCCGGGACGAAAAACAGGCGATTTCACTGGAGCAGGAGGGGAAGGTCGTGGCGGCCGAAGAGGCGACTCGCGGCCTGATAGACGAGGCTCTGGAAAAGGTCAAAGAGGAGCCCGAAAACCTCAATCACTACCGCACACTGGTCAAACACTACCAGAGCGTGGGCGATTTCGACCAGGCCGTCCACTGGGTGGAGGAGGCGCGCAAATTGCCCGCCGGCGCCGCGGATTCCACCCTCGAAAAACTTCAGTCCGAGTTGAAGGTCGCTCGTATCGAGCGGGACCTGGCGACCAAGACCAAAGAATTGAAGGAGAATCCGGGCAGCGAGCAGCTGCAGGCCGAAATCGATTCGCTGAACGAGCAGCTGGACAGCGTCAGGCTCCAGGAGACCAAGGCCATGGTCGACCGGTACCCGAACGATTACGGCAACCGCTTCGAGTACGGGCGCCTGCTGTTCAAGAAAGGGGAGATCGACGCGGCTATCGAGCAGTTCCAGGTTTCGCAGCGAAACGCCAAGGTCCGGGTTCAGTCTCTCATGTTTCTGGGCAACTGTTTCAAGCACAAGAAGCAGTACGATCTGGCGGTGCAGCAGTACGCGACCGTCAAATCCGAGATTTCCGGGATGAACGACCAGAAGAAGGAAGTCATCTACGAATTGGCCGAGTGTTACGAGAAGATGGGCAAGACCGACGAGGCCATTGCCGAATACAAGAGCATCTACTCGGTCGATATCAGCTACCGCGACGTCGCCGACAAGATCAACCGGTTTTACTCCGCCGGAGGGGATAAGCAGGAAGATTGAGACCCTGGGCTGGGCGGGGTCTGATCCCGAAGCGTCTCAATTCCGATTCCGCGTGGCGCGCGCGATTCAACGGGAACTTTTCGGCGGGGCGCCGAGTCGACAACAGAAGTGAGAGGGAGGCCGGTTTCCGGCTTTCCCCGTGTGTCAATATGTGTTAGCTTGGCTCATGCAAATGATCAATCGAACGAGAATCACTTCTTCCCGGCAATCCGCCTTCACGTTGCTCGAAATCCTTATCGTCCTGGCGCTCGTCGGACTGCTGGCGGGAGTGCTGATCACCAATGTCGACAGGATATTCGGCGACAGTCAGGTCCAGATCGCCGAACAGCAGGTCAACGAATCCTTCCGGGCTCCCCTGATGTCGTACCGGATTCACATGGGCAGTTATCCGACGACTGAAGAGGGGCTCGAAGCGTTGATCCGGGCGCCCGAAGGCAGGTCCGACCGATGGAGGGGACCGTATCTGGAGCGGAATGAAGTTCCCAGGGATCCGTGGGGCAACCCCTATCAATACCGGTATCCAGGCGAGCGGAATTCCAACGGTTACGACCTTTACTCCTACGGCCCCGACGGGCAGGACAGCGACCAGAACATCGGCAACTGGTAAGGATTTTGGCGTGGACGGGAGACCGGGATTGCCGAACAATTGAAACTACGAAAAGCGCGGAAGCGCACGGAAACAAGTGGTCGGTAAACGAGTGCTGCCAGTCCCGCAGGTCAGATCCGGACACGAGAACGGAGGTGGGACTGTTTTCGGCCGTCCCGCGGTCAGACGTGAAAATACGTGCCTGAGCTTTTGCGCCTCAGATTCCCGTAGGAGCGGCTTTATGCCGCGAAAGACGGCGTTCCCTCGTTTGTACGATCTCGATCCGGCAATCAAGCCGGCGGGAACGAACGGCGTCTCCGGTTCCGCCCCGTGTGGTGGCGACAGTCGCCGGTTGCCGGAGCCCGCGAACGTCCGGCTTCCTGCCTCCCGCGACCAAAACCCGGCGACCCGGGAGCAGGGACGAGTGACCGGGGACCGGGAATCGGCGGCGCGGGCCGCTTTCACCCTGATTGAGATTCTGCTCGTTTTGGCTGTGATCGCGCTCCTCTCCAGCCTCTTTCTGACCGGGGTGGCCGTTCTGACCGCCCGCGACGAGCAGACCCTGGAGGAGGTGTTCGAGCAGGCGGTCCGGGAGGCCAAGTGGAAGGCCCTGGACGGGGGGCGGCCCGTGACAATGGAGTTCGATGACGAGAAGAAGGCTTTTGTCTTGCGGCGCGGCGGCGGCGAGGTGCTTGCGGAGTACCCGGTCGAGCTCGGAGGGGATTCCGTGCGCGTTCGTTTTTTCCATAAACGGCCGAGGGACGGTTACGTTCTTATCCGCGGCGAACTGGTTCAGACGGACCCGGTCGACCGGGTGGCTTTTTTCCCCGACGGCAGCAGCACGCCCTTCACGATAGAACTGCGCTATGGCGGCGATATGACGAGCTACCCGGTCGACCCCTGGACCGGCGCACGGCTGCCCGAATGAGGGTGCGTTGGGTCCCTTGGGGAAAGGAGGGGTGGGGCTTCCGGAAGTCGCCGATTGATAGTCCGAATTAGATTGGCGCGCCCTCCTTGCAGGAGCGGGTTTACCCCGCGATCAGCCGCGTAGATGCGGACCGGATCGCGGGGTAAACCCGCTCCTGCGGGAAATCGAATCACTTGTCCGCTACTCCCTCTCGTCTCCTTCACGGCCGCTTGTCATGTGCCGGTGCCGCAGCGTGGCCAAGAGCTGTCTCCGGTCTATGTCTTCAAAGGCGGGGTTGTTCTCGATCTGTCTCTGGGTCAGGTTGTGAAGAACACCGATTTCCTCGCGCAACTCCCGGCGGCGCTCGCGCAGCTCCTGGAACTCGCGTGAATCGTGGTCGCTCGTGCTCCACATCCGCTGACGAATGTCGGCGAACTCGCTGTAATACTCGCCCAGATGCTCGTCCAGTTCCCGGATACGGTGATTCCGGGAAATCTGCTCCTCCCAGGTTTCCGTGATATGCTGCAGCATCTCTTGAGGATTGCGTTGATCGCTTCGTTCCCCGCGGCCGGCAAAGGGTGATGAGGATTGGGTGGGCGCGTCCGAGGGCGCCTCCAGGGCGACGATCTCCGAGTCGCTCAGTTGCAGGCGCCGCGTGTTACCCTCATGGCGGACCACGATCTCGTCCTTGTCGCTGTCGTAGTCGGTGATTTCGATGCCGTGGCGGGTCTGGTTCAGGGAAATCCAGAAGCTCATCCCGCGCTCCTTGTCGTGCAGACTGAACTCCGGCGCCCCCCCCATGGCCAGGATACTGCGGAGCTCCAGCTTGTCCAAAACCTCGCTGTCCCCGTTCGCAGCGGGAGACATAAAAAGGAAACCCCCGATTAACACCGCGGCCCGGAGGGCCATAACCCGTCCCGTCAACGGCCTCCGGATCCAGGCGGATTCTCCCGCCGGGGTTCTTTGTCCAAAAATAGGTAGTGAAAGTATCATAAGTGTCTCTATGGGTTAACGAATCAAGGCAGGTTACCAGATTCTCGCAGAAAATGCCACCGGTTTCTGATTCTTCCACGCCCGAGGCTCTTTCCCGGCTCTTCCAGGCCCGTCGCGGCCGTCCGGAAAAATTAAGTTACTCGCTTGCATAAAAAAGGCTTGCCCGTCGCGTATTTCCAACCTAGCTTGGACGAGTATAAGTCGCTAAGGCTTCGGAATCCCTCCTCTCTCTGTCCCTTATGTTGTTTCGCGCCAGTAGCTTAAAGAAAGTGATCGCTTCGGCCTCAATGCCTGCCGCAAGCGGCTTTTCCGCCATGAGTGCAGCCGGGCATCAACTGGTGTTATATTCTGTACTGAAGAAAAAGAAGGATTTCGAAAATTTGGAGCTTTTACCGCTTGACACTCGAGGATGGTTTAGTCTTAAATCGCTCTCACCAATCAAACAGATAACCCCCTAATCAGGAAAAGATACCTATGAAAATACAAGCTAGCTTACTCGCAGGACTGATCGCCGCTGCCCCCGGTGCGGCGCTCATGGCCCAGGATACCGTCGAGGTGGCGACCGATCCGGTCGGTTACGTGTCGGTGGATATGACCGGAGCTTCGGATACCCGGATTGCGGTGCCCATGCACCGGGCTCCGTCGTTTCAAGGGATTCCCGAGAGCGTCGATGGAAACAGTATTAATTTCCCGGAAGGTGCGGGGATCACACCCGAAGCTTCGGCCTACTTTATCGCGGTCCGTAGCGGCGACCTCGCCGGACTTCGTGCGACGGTTCTCGACGTGACAAATGATGGAGACACTCTTGTTGTCGATGATGCGGTTGACCTTAGCGGTCTGGCTGTCGGCGAAGGTGGCGACTCCGTTCAACTGATTGCCCACTGGACTTTGGGCAGCCTGTTCCCGGAGTTTCCGGATGAGACCGAACTCTTCGTCTATGATCGTGGTGATGCTGCCGGCGTTGATTTGGCGCCGTCCGACATTTTCACCCACTTTGAAGGAGCCTGGTTTGATGAGAATTTTAACCCTGCAGATGATCGCGTGGTCTTGCTCGGGGAGTCGATGATCGTTCGGGACTCGGTGGGCGATGATTTCACCGCAGTCATTGCGGGATCGGTCCCGATGTTCCCGGTCCGCGATTCTCTTGCGACCATCGCCGCAGACACCCAACAGGATACTGCACTAGGGTTCGCCGTACCGGCTCCCATTCGTGTCGGCGATATTGAAGGCGCTCAGGATAATGACGAATTGTTCATTCCCGACAATGTTCAAACCGGGATTGATAAAGCTCCTGCGGAAATTCTGACCTCGTTTGGAGGAGAGTGGTTTGATGAAAACTTCGCCCCTGCTGATGATCATGAACTGGTTCCTGGTGAAGGGTACATCTTCAGAAAAGCGGCGACCGATTCTCCGCAGTCTGATGTTATCGTTTACACTCCGAGCTACTTGAACGAGTGAGCTAAGTTCGCAGAATAAATAAATCAAAAAAACTTATAAAAAGGATAACTAAATGACACACATG
>PWMU01000007.1 GCA_003558065.1 Opitutia bacterium
ACCGAAGCGAAATATTCCGGCCGCTGATGACTGAGGTGTTCGGAACTCCAGAAAAACTTGTTGAACGGGAACGCGGGCTGCTTGTCGCCCCTGCGCACCGCAACCAGCTCCTCCAGTTCCTCTTTTCTGTACCCGGAGACGGCTGCCAGTGTCTCGGGAACCGTCGCGCGGGTCGGCCGGTGGGGATTGCCGCGCGTGATGCCGCGATTCAACTGCGAAGGCTCGCGGTACCTGCCGTGCGCCATCGACTTGTGAATGCCGTCCAGGTAGAAATCGATCAGCAGTTCCAGTGCCTCCTCCGGGAATGCGAAGCGGGTGCCTTTCAGCTTCGCGGCGTACCCGGCAAACGACGACGCGTAGCCATAGCCATAGGTGAGGGTGGAGGTGACGCGGTCGGTTCGATGGTGCAGGCTCAAATCCGGCTGCAGGCCTCGTCCCGTGCCGATTCTCACCTCGTCCGCCATCGTTGACACCGCCTTTCTGAATAATTCGACGTCGTTTTCCAGAAGCGCCCGCTTGCCGATGGTACCGGCAATCTTGATCAAATCGCCCCCCGGCCTTGCGCCGAATCCGTCCAGGCTGGCCCGGCTTACGATGCGACTGCCTTCGCTCCTTTGCGTTTCCGTCAGCTCCGCTTCCATCAGCAACAGGCTGTCGACGAGAAAATCCGGGGTGCCCATTTCGTTCCACCACCAGTTTTCGGCGATAAAGTCGTGGCGGATCCAGAAATCCAGCGCGGAAAGGACCGCGTCCCTCGCTTCGGGATCCTGGTAAAACGCGGAATCCGGGTGATTGAAGGCGCGGCTCAGATCCCGCATGTTTCGGAGATGGCCCCCGTGCGCGAATCCGGTGCGCGAGACATCGTCGTAATCAATTCCCGGCCAGCCGCCTTTCTCTTGAAGCGAGTTGATCAGCGTTTCAATGCGCTCGTCCGAGGGAATGCTCGCCGTCATGTTCTCGATAAATCGTTCTTTGATGATCTCGAGGTCGGTGAGCTCACCGGCGGTGGCAGTGTTGTCGGCCGCAGTGCTCACTGTTGAAAATGCGGTTCCCGCCAGAAAAGTCAGGATAGGGAACCAGGTTGAAAATTTCGGGAGAGAACACGTAAGCATGGTGAGTGCGGGGAGTCGATGGCGGGTGGCTGTGATCCCTGCCAGCATGCGGCCGTCGGTTCGCGAGTGTCAACATCGCGGGACCTCGGCAGGTATCCCGGCGCGGGGCCGGGGCCTCCGGCCGACTGCGGGCCGATGCAGGCATCGGACCCTCGATCGCCGAGCGGGCTGCGGGCCTGGCGTCGATTTCCACCTCTGGGGAAGCCGGTGGCTCGGCGACGGCTCCAGCCCTTTTTATGCGGTCGGGGTGAGAGGATTCGAACCTCCGACCTCTTCGTCCCGAACGAAGCGCGCTGCCAGACTGCGCTACACCCCGAATTTGCCGGTTCGGCAAAGGTACAGGATGCGGACTGAAACAGGCGGGTGCAAGAGTAAAAGTAAGTTTATCCGGCATCTCTTTGCTCACGGCAGCGTCAGGGTGTCCTTCCCGTCAGGCACCGGCGTCCGACTCGCCCGCCCCCGGGTTGGCAAACAAGAACCAGGACCTCCTGAACCGGTAACGGATAAGCAGCCGATCAACCGCAACAAACCCTCGACACTCTCACCTCCACACTCTCAAACTTCCGAGTCCAGAACCCAGAAGCGTGAAACTATGAACCAACAACCTTTGCGAATCGGAATCATTGGCGCCGGGAACAATACCCGGAAACGACACATCCCGGGTTTTCAGGAAATCGACGGGGTGGAGATCACGACCGTGGCCAACCGCAGCCGCGAGTCCTCGGAGAAGGTGGCTGCGCAATTCGGCATCCCGGCCGTTGCCGGGCACTGGCGCGAGGTGATTGAGTCGCCCGATGTCGACGCTGTCATGATCGGGACCTGGCCGTACCTGCACCGCGAGGCGAGCGTGGCCGCACTCGAGGCGGGCAAACATGTTCTGACGGAGGCGCGTATGGCGATGAATGTCGAGGAGGCCGAAGCCATGCTGGCGGCGTCCCGAAAGCATCCGGAATTGGTCGCGCAGATCGTTCCGGCCCCGATGTCGCTCGATGTCGACGCCACCGTCCGCGAGCTGGTGGATGCGGGCGAACTGGGTGAGCTCCGCGAGGTTGGGGTGACTCACACCGCGGGCCAGCACGCGGACCCGTCCGCTCCGTTGACCTGGCGGCAGAACCGGAAACTCAGCGGAGTGAACATGCTGAGCCTGGGAATTTACCATGAGATGGTCCTGCGCTGGGTGGAGGGCGATCCGGAGGATATTCAGGCGGACGGACAGGTGTTTACTCCGCGGAGGAGGGATCCCGAAACCGGCGAGGAGGTCGAGGTGGAGATTCCCGAGAGCGTTTCAGTCCTGGGACGTTTTCCGGGCGGCCTCCGGTTGGTTTACCATTTCAGCGGAGTCGAGCCCGTGCAGCCGCGCAATGAAATGCGCCTGAACGGTTCGAAGGCCGGCCTGCGTTTTGACGTTGCCGGCCAGAAACTGTTTCTCGCCCGGATCGGCGGGAGGGAAGACGCGGTGGACGTGCCGCCGGAAAGGCGGCGCGGCTGGCAGGTGGAAGCGGATTTCGTCGCCTCGATCCGGGAGGGGAAACCGGTCGAACTGACCCGCTTCGAAACGGGTCTGCGCTACATGAAATTCACCGAGGCGGTCTGGAACGCGGTCAAGGGGCGCCCGTAGCGGAATTTTTCGGAAAGGTCTCGGGCTGTTGGACTGATCGCGGATTCACCCCGCGATCGGCCTTTGAATCCTCGAACGGGGCAACGCGAGTCCCTTTACCGGTACATGAAATACGCCACCAGCGCGACAATCAGGGTGAGCGTACCGAAAATCGCGAGGTAGATCAGGCAGCCGCGCCGGACCTCGCTTTTGAGGGCTCCGTGGTCCACCTCGAGCTGGTCCGGATCAATCGGTAAAGCGGTCGGGGCGGTAGCGGCTTCGGTGCCGGGTTTCGACTCGGACGGCTGCCGTTGCTCCGGCGGGGAGTCGGAAGACGCGACGGTGTCGCCTGCCGCGGGTGCGGCTTCCGCCGGAGCTTCGCCGGGTTTGTTGTCCGGAGAGGCCCCCGGGGCGGGGGTTCGATCAGAGCTGGACCGCTCCGCAGAAATCTCCTTCTCCAGCCATTGAAGGTGACTTTCGAGGAGGCGTTTTTGCTCAAGGAGTTCTTCCAGGCGGTTTTTCATGATCCCGCCCAAGTCTCTGCCGGCCTGCGTCTTTGCCAAGCAAAAAGTCGACCGGCCCGCCCGGAAGAAGCAAGGGCGCCGGTTACAAAAAGGGCAACCCCGGGTCGCTGCCGACCGGAAATCAACTCAAAGAGAACCGCGACCGCCGTCCGGCTCTGTCAGGAAGCGGTCGAAACGGCGGATTCTTCTTTCGGTTCGACATGCACCCGGCGGTGGGGCTTGTCAAACTTGACCTGGCCGTCACTGAGCGCGAACAGGGTGAAATCCTTACCCATGCCGACATTGCGGCCGGGGTGGGTCTTGGTGCCGCGCTGTCGAATGATAATATTTCCGGCGACGACCTTTTCGCCGCCGAATTTTTTGACGCCCAGGCGCTTGCTGATGCTGTCCCGGCCGTTCTTGGAAGTTCCTTGTCCTTTTTTATGTGCCATGGCGCCTGTTTCCTATGCTTGGATAGAGTGGATTTTCAGTACCGAGATTTCCTGGCGATGCCCGCGGGTCCGTTCGTAGCCCTTGCGCTTTTTCTTCTTGAAAATGAGCACTTTTCTGCCGCGTTTGTTTTCGAGGATGGTGCCCTTGACCGAAGCGCCGTCCACATAGGGCTGGCCGATCTTCGCGTTCTTGCCTTCGCCGAGGGAGAGAACTTCTTTGATTTCGACCTCGGAACCGGCTTCGGTATCGGGATACCGGTTTACGAAGAGCACGTCGCCTTCTGATACGGCAAATTGCCTGCCTTGTGTTTTTATCGTCGCTTTCATGGGAAAAGGTTGAATAAAAAACACCGCCTTTGGGAAAGCAAGGAATTTTTTTGAAATTGCCGGAAGCCGGGGGTGAAGCCCGGGCGTGGACACGATGGACACGGAGAAAGTAAGAGAGACATTCAGGCAGCCGGAAGCGGTTGAACATTATCGCCGCAGTGCGGTGGATATCGGGCTCTGGCGCTCCGAAGAGAAGCTGGTTCGGGAACTGTTTCTCGAGCAGGAGACTCTCCTGGATCTCGGCTGCGGAGCCGGCCGGATCTGCCTGGGGTTGTGGGAGCTGGGTTACCAGCATCTTCTCGGGGTGGACTACTCGCCGGAAATGATCGGCGAGGCCCGGCGTCTGGCCAACCGCCTGGAGTACGGCATCGCATTCCGGAAGGGGGACGCCACCGGCCTCGAGTTGGACGACGGGGCTTTTGACGGGGTGATCTTCGGCTTCAACGGGCTGATGCAGATACCCGGCCGGGAGCGGCGGCGGGGCGCTTTGGCCGAGATCCACCGCGTGCTCCGGCCCGGTGGAGCCTTTCTCTTCACCACCCACGACCGCGAGCACCGGAGTTTTCGGGCTTTTCTGGAGACCCACCAGCTCCTCTGGTCGCGTGGGGAACAGTCCCCGGAATTGGAGGAGTTCGGCGACAATTTCTTCAAGGCTCCGGAAGGACAGGTATTCATGCACCTTCCCAACCGGACCGAGGTGCTCGAGGATCTGGCCGCGTGCGGCTGGACCCACGAATTTGACGCGATGCGTTCGGAAATCGCCAACGAACCGGCCGACGTGCGGGAATTTTCGGATGAATGCCGTTTCTGGGTGGCCCGGAAAGCTGACTGAGGCGTGCGCGAATTCCTCAATTAGGCAGCCGGGCACGAAGTGATTGCCGGACGGGGCACCGGCAAAGAACGTCTCGACATTTGAAAGATTCACTTTTCGAATCTTGCCACCGGGCCGAGTAATAGACGGAATCGGCCCCATGTATAATGATGCTTCGTTTTTAAAGGCTATGAAAAAGAAGACATTGCGCGCGGGAATCGTCGGTTCGGGGTTTGCGGCGAACTTTCACTTTGACGCTCTTAACCGGGTGCATGGCACCGTGGTGGAGATCGCGGGAGTCTATTCGCCGACCGAGGAAAAGCGGAATGCGTTCGCCCGGAAGAGAGAGCTGCATTCGTGTGAAACGATGGAGGAGCTCATCGACGGGTCCGACGTGATCCACGTCTGTTCGCCTCCGGTGACCCACGAAGCGGTCGCGATCAGCGCCCTGGAGCGGGACAAATGGGTGATCGTCGAAAAGCCGTTCACGGGTTATTTCGGCGACGGAAGCGACAGCTTTAACGGCGACATCTTCCCCCGGCAGGAGGCGCTCGACGGGGCAATCGAAAGCATCCGGCGGATACTGGCGGCCGAGAAGAAGAGTCGTGGAAAAATCCTCTATGCCGAAAACTGGGTTTATGCCCCGTCGATTCAAAAGGAACGCGAGATTCTGGAAAAAACCGGCGGGCAGATTTTGTGGATGCACGGAGAGGAATCGCATTCGGGTTCCCATTCCGCGGCTTACGGCAAGTGGCGGCTTTCGGGCGGTGGTTCATTGATGGGCAAAGGTTGCCATCCCTTGACGGGCGCTTTGTACCTGAAGCAGGTGGAAGGCAACGCGCGTGACGGGCGCCCGATTCGTCCGGTGTCGGTCAGCACCCGAACCCACGCCATTACGCGGACTCCCGGTTTCCGCGACGACGGTCACATACGGGCCAATTACACGGATATAGAAGACTTCGCGATGATTCACGTCGTGTTCGAAGACGGTACCTTGGCGGCTATTTTCGCCAGCGAGCTTGTGCTCGGAGGGGTGCACAATTGGCTGGAGGTCAACGCCAACAACCACCGGGCGATCTGCAATATCAATCCGAACACGGCCATGCAGACCTACAACCCGGTCGAATCGCAGTTCCAGGACATTTACGTGGCCGAGAAAATCGGGACGAAACAGGGCTGGGCCCCGACATCGCCGGACGAAGATTGGTTTACCGGCTACCAGCACGAGATGGAGGCCTTTTATCGAAATGTGGCTTACGAAACTCCTGTTCAGAGCGATTCCCGTCTCGCCGCGGATTCCATAGCCGCGATTTACGCCGGATACCTTTCGGCGGAGAAATGCGGGGCTGAGGTAAGGATTCCCTCCATTTCCCAGTAGATCGATTTCCAGGCGGAACCGGCGACTCCTGCCGGGAGCAGGCGCCGTTCTCGAAAATAAGGGGCCGGCGCCTGGTGAGACCGAGGTTGCCTGATTTCCGCTCTTGATAATTACCTGCGTGACGCATGGAAGGACACTGGCAGATTTCGGTCGATACCGGCGGAACTTTCACCGATTGCCTGGCGGAGGATCCCGCTGGGCGCACGCACCGGTGCAAGGTCCTGTCGAACAGTTCGCTGCGGGGGACGGTGGGGCGGGATGAGGGGAGCGGAAGGGTTGCGGTGACGCTGGATGAGGCGTTGCCGGACGGGTTTCTGGACGGGTTCTCGTTCCGGGTCCTTAACCGGAAGGATGCGCCGGTGCGGCGAATTGAGCGCTTCGAAGCCGCCGTCGCGGCGGAGCCCCTTTCCGGCGATGCGGAGACACCGGCCCGTCTGGTTCTCGGCGAAGACTACGGGTTGCCCCTGAAGTCCGGGGATTCTTTTGAGGCGGTTTCTCCGGACGAAGCGCCGGTTCTGGCCGCGCGCCTGGTGACCCGGGCCGGGGGCGGAGACAAACTGCCCCCGATGGTCATGCGCCTCGCCACCACGCGGGGAACCAACGCGCTGCTCGAGGGCAAGGGAGCGGAAGTCGCTTTCTTTGTGACGCGCGGCTTTGCGGATCTGTTGCGGATCGGGACCCAGCAGCGCCCGGATCTGTTCAGCCTGCGGATCGAGCCGAGACGGTTTTTGCATGCGCATGTGGTGGAAGTGCCGGAAAGAACCGGCGCGGACGGAAGCCGGGTCGCGGCTCTTGACGAGGCGGCGCTGGTTTCGGAAATCACCACGCTGCGAGAGCAGGGCATCGACACCGCCGCCGTCGCCCTGATGCACAGTTACCGGTATCCGGAGGCTGAACTGCGGGTGGAGGAGCTTCTGCGGGCACACGGATTCAGGTACGTTTCCCGGTCGGCCGCTCTTGCTCCGTTGATCAAGCTGCTTCCCCGGGCGGAAACGGCCGTTGTTGACGCGTATCTGTCGCCTGTGATGAACCGGTATCTCGATCGGGTGTATCAGAATATCCGTGACGGACGCCTCTACGTCATGACCAGCGCCGGGGGGCTGGTTTCCCGGGAGATGTTCCGGGCCAAAGACAGTCTGCTCAGCGGACCCGCCGGAGGGGTGGTCGGGGCGGGGGCGGCGGGCAGGCAGGCGGGTTTTCCCAAAGTGATCGCCTTCGATATGGGCGGAACGAGCACCGACGTCTCCCGCTTCGACGGGGAATTTGAATACGCGTTTGAGCATCGCGTACAGCGCGCCCGTCTCCTTGCACCGGCGTTGAAGATCGAAACGGTGGCCGCCGGAGGCGGGTCGATTTGCGGGTTTGACGGCGAGCGGCTTTTCGTCGGGCCCGGGAGCGCAGGGGCGCGTCCGGGGCCCGCCTGTTACGGGGCGGGAGGACCGCTGACCCTGACGGACGTCAACCTGCTCCTGGGCCGGATCGACCGTTCCCTGTTCGGGATTCCGGTTTTTCCCGAGGAAGCGGAGCGTTGCGTCGAGGCGCTTCAGGAGGAGCTCGATGCCGCCGGCCAGGCGATCGAAACGGCGGATTTGCTGCAGGGCTTTCTCGATATCGCCAATGAGATCATGGCCGATGCCGTCCGCCGGATCTCGGTTCGCGAAGGCTATGATCCTGCGGATTATGCGCTCGTGGCGTTCGGGGGAGCCGGCGGCCTGCATGCCTGTGCCCTGGCGGACCGGCTGGGGATCGGGACGATCCTGTTTCCCGGGGACGCCGGGTTGCTCAGTGCCCGAGGCCTTAGAGAAGCCGTTATCGAGCGAATCGCGGACCGCCAGGTGCTCGAGGAGCTTGATTCGTTTGCGGATCAGATGGACTCCGCCTTCGCCGCCCTGGGCGACGAGGCGTGCCGTCACCTGCGGGAGGAGGGATTGACGGACCGCGAGATCGAGGTCCGCCGGCGGGTGGCCGAGATCCGCTTCAAGGGCCAGGAAATCACCGTTGAGGTGGATTACGGGAACGGGGTCTCCATCGGCGAAGCGTTTGAGAGGCGCTACGAGGAACTGTTCGGGTACCGTCCCCGGGGACGGACGCTTGAAGTCGCCTCCCTTCGAGTCGTGGCTTCGGGGCGCGTGCCGGAGCCCGCGGGGGAAGCGTTTTCAACCAATGAAGAACGGGGCGCCGGGAACCGCGTTATTCGTCGCGATACCCTGACCGGCGGCGAGGGCTTCGAGGGCCCGCGCATGATCCAGGACCGGTTTTCCACGCTCGTGGTGGACGAGGGATGGAAAGGCGAGGTGGGAAACCGCGGGACCGTCCGCCTGGTGCGGCTACATGTGCCGCGGGAGGAGACGGAGCGGCGTAATCCGGAAGTGGTGAACCTGGAGTTGTTCACCAACCGCTTCCGTTCTCTGACCGGCGAGATGGGCCTGCAGTTGGAACGAACCGCGCTCTCAACCAATATCAAGGAGCGCCGCGATTTTTCGTGCGCGCTGCTGGATGAGAACGGGGAGCTTGTGGTCAACGCGCCCCACGTGCCGGTGCATCTCGGCTCGCTCGGGATCTGTGTGCGGGCGGTGGCGAAGGCGTTGGAGCTGGAACCCGGGGACACGGTCGTGACCAATCATCCCGGTTTCGGGGGGTCCCATCTTCCGGACCTTACCGTCATTACGCCGGTGTTCACAGGAGACGGACAGCTGCTCGGGTACGTGGCCAACCGCGCTCATCACGCGGAAATCGGCGGGGTGTGGCCGGGGTCCATGCCTCCTGACGCCCGTTGCCTGGCCGAAGAGGGCGTGGTGATTCCGCCGATGTACCTGTTTCGAAAAGGCCGCGAACGGTACGGGAACGTGACGCGGCTGTTGCGCGAAAGCGAGTACCCGACCCGACGACCGGAGGAGAACCTGGCTGACCTCAACGCCCAGGCGGCGGCGAATTTTCGGGGTGCGCGAGCCCTTGCAGCTCTCGCGGAAGCACACGGTGCGGAAACACTGCGCCATTACTGGCGCGCCCTTAAACGCCAGAGTGCGGAAGCGCTTCGCGGCCGCCTGGACCGGCTGCCTCCGGGCGAGTATCGGGGGCGGCAGGAGCTCGACGACCGGACTCCGTTGAACGTGACCCTGCGACTGTCCTCCGGCGGCGTGGAGGTCGATTTCACCGGGACGGGCGATGTCCATTCCGGCAATTTCAACGCGACTCCGGGAATCGTGCACAGCGCCGTGATTTACGTATTGAGACTTTTGATACAGGATCCGATTCCCTTGAACGAAGGGTTGATGGAGAGCGTGACCGTCAGTCTTCCCCGGGGCCTGCTTAACCCGGATTTCGGCAACGATCCGCGAAAGGCGCCTGCGGTGGTTGCCGGGAACGTTGAGACCAGTCAGCGCCTGGTGGATGCGCTGTTGCTGGCCCTGGATCTGGTTGCGTGCAGCCAGGGGACCATGAACAACCTGGTTTTCGGCAACGACCGGCTCAGCTTCTATGAAACCCTCGGCGGGGGAAGCGGCGCGGGGCCGGGGTTTGACGGGACGGGCGGCGTGCACACGCACATGACCAATACGGCGGTGACGGATCCCGAGATCCTGGAATTCCGTTATCCGGTCCGTCTGGAACGTTTTGAGTTGAGGCGGGGTTCCGGGGGGCGCGGGCGGCGCCGGGGCGGGGACGGGTTGGTGCGCGAGTTGCTGTTTCTCGAACCGATGTCCCTTTCCCTGTTGACCCAGCACCGTACCGCAGGTCCGTACGGGCTGGGAGGAGGAGAACCCGGGGCCCCGGGGAGACAGGTGCTGGTTCGGGCGGCGGGGGACGAGGAAATACTCCCCTTCGTGGCCAGGGCGGAGGTTGCGCAAGGGGATCGATTAATACTGGCGACTCCGGGCGGGGGCGGTTATGGTTCAGGAAGGGAGGCTGAGGAATGATGATGGAGAGGGACGAGGATTTTCGTGAGCGGCGACGCCGGATGGTGGAGGATCAGATCGTGCGCCGCGGCGTTCGGGATGAAAGGGTATTGGAAGCGATGCGCCGGGTTCCCCGGCATCCGTTCGTTCCTGAAGATCTGCGGGACCGGGCCTATGAGGACCATCCGTTGTCGATCGGCGAGGGACAAACCATTTCGCAGCCCTATGTGGTGGCGTTTATGACCGAGCAACTGAGCCTGAAGGGACACGAGCGGGTGCTCGAGATCGGTTCCGGCTGCGGGTACCAGACGGCGGTGCTGGCCGCCATGTGCGCCCGTGTCTATGCCATTGAATACTTCGCTTCGCTGGCTTCGCGCGCATCAGTCACTCTCGAATCCCTGGGGATCGACAATGTGACTTTGAGGAAGGGGGACGGGAACCACGGCTGGCCGGAGGAGGCGCCGTTCGATGCGGTGCTGGTCGCTGCCGCGGCCCCGGCGCTGCCGCCGGCTCTGGTGGATCAAATGGTGGAAGGAGGAAGAATGGTGCTGCCTCTGGGCGACTGCCGGCAATCGTTGACCCTGGTGGAGAAAACCACTTCCGGAATTCGCACGACGGACGTTCTCGGGGTTCGTTTTGTGCCGCTGCTGGGCGGGCGGGGATGATCACGGGGGGCGATCGTTTTCCCGCGCCGCGAAGCGGCCTGGAGGGCGGTGCCGGACCGCCGCCGCGACAGGTGTTTCGTAGTGCGGCCGATCGTCCTCAGGCGACGGCTCGAGCGGAAGTTTCCACCAGGAACCGGGAACGTTCCCCTGGCCGACCTCACTCGGCGGTTGCGAATCGGCGGCAGGTGTTTATGGTCAGTCGGTATGGTTAATCAGGAAGTCACATTGACCCGGGATTGCCCGGCGACACTCATTCCCGCCGGCGACTCGGTGACCCTTCCCGAAGGGGCGCGCGTCTTTGTCTCTCAGGCTCTCGGAGGCACCGTTACCGTCCGGGCCGATTCCGGCCTCTTTCGGATCGCCGGGAAGGATCTTGACGCGCTGGGTGAAGGAGCGGCTGAAGCTCTCAAGGAGGAAGAGAGGTCGGGCGAAGGGGAGCCCGGGGAGTTCAGCGAGGGGCAGCTTTGGGAGGCGCTCAAGACCTGTTTCGACCCGGAGATCCCCATCAATATCGTGGACCTGGGGTTGATTTACGATCTGCAGGCCCGGGAAACTTCGGGAGGCCGGCACGAGGTTTCCGTGAAAATGACCCTCACCGCGCAGGGCTGCGGGATGGGCCCGGTTATCGCCGATGACGCGCGCTCGAAACTCGAGGCTTTGCCCGAGGTGGAGTCCGCTCAAGTGGCTATCGTCTGGGATCCGGTCTGGACGCCGCAGATGATCTCGGAGGAAGGTCGCAGGAAGCTCGGGATCGAGTAGAGCGGGGCCGGATTGATCATTCGGGCACCGTGACTTTGAAGGTGATTTCTCCGCGGCTGTCCCTCGTGAGGGAGTGGCGTCCCGGGTCCTCCTGAGGGAAGTCTTCGTTCCGGATGGTTTCGCCGCCGCCGTCGATGCCGTCGGGCCCGAGGCTGTAGATGACGAAACCGTTGTTGAGTTTCCGATATCGCAATGGCTCGTCGCTGGAGAAGGGATCCAGGGGAACCCGCTTCAGGTTTTCCGGGGACAGGGCGTCTGAAGAATCCGGATACTCTTTGCGGGTGAGGCGGTATTTTTCGACAGCGAGCGCGGTCAGAAGCAGCCGATTGACGGCCCTGGAGTGGAGGAAGAGAAGCCAGATCTCGTCGGCGTCGGCGAAGTCCCGTGCCAATCGGTCGTTGGGGCCGTCGCCGGGTACGGGCCAGTGCCGGATGCCTTCGGCGAAGGGTAATTCCACGGCTTCCAGGGCGCGGTCCCGGGTCTTGCGGGTGTTGGCGACCAAGCGTCCCTGGTGAAGGCGAAACATCAACCAGTATTCGAGCAGAGGATCGAGGAGCGGCGTGTTCCGGGCGGTCCCGTCTTCTCTCCCCGGCAGGGCCGGATTCGAATCAAGATGCCTCCGGACGAACCTCCTCCGCCAGTCTTCGGCCTCGAATTCCGAAAGCATTGTGTGAAGGCGAACCGTGGCATCCCATTCGAGAATGCTGGAGAACGGTACCGAGCGATCGATGATGGACTCCCAGTGCCGTAGTTCTTCGCGGGTGGCCGCCTCGGCAAGAAGGGGAATTTCCGGACCGAAGGTATTGGTGAGCGTCCCCTGGGCCGAAATTCCCGCGCGGGCCTCTTCCCGTGTGCCCGAATTGATGAAACGCTGACTGATCTCAAGCAGATCGAGAAACGCGTTCAGGGCGGCATTGAGGTTCTCTTCCTCAATCAGGAGCCGGATCTTCTCCCGGTAGAGCAGGGCGAGGTCACCCAGTTTCGGGGTGAGGGACGACTCGGGATTCGCGGAAGGCCCTGCAGGGGGGCCGAACGGGCGTTGCAGGGATTGTTGAACCAGCTCGAAAACAGGGCGGTAATGAGTCTCCAATTCGCGCCGGTCTTTGGCGGTGTCGACAGGCGCGAGAATGGGATCCGGCCCCGCCGCTTCCAGCAACCTCAAGGCGTCCATGAGGAAGGCGCGGCCATCGGGTTCCCGTGTTTCGGGGACAACGACCGGGGGAATCCAGGGGGTCCGGTTGCCGTCGTGTATCCACCATGCGGCTGCCGATCCCGCCAGAGCGACGATCGCGGCGAAATAAAGAACGAGAAGTCTGAGTTCCTTCTGCATGCGCGTGCTCCATTCAACCTGACACCGGCAATTCAAGCGACCTGTAAACGGGTTTTCGGATTCAGTGACGCTACTATTCCCGGCGCAGGACGATCCATGCGCCCGCACCCACCAGGACGGCGGCGGCGTAAAAGGCGGGTGCTGGGATTTCGGTGAAAATGAAGTAGGCCATGGCGCCGGCGAAGATGAACTGGCAGAGATTCACCACGCTGACAACCTGGCCTCGAAAGTGTTTCAGGGAATGGTTGAGAATCGAATGGCCCATGATCGTCGGAACAAGAGCCAGGGCGAGGAGGAGTCCGTATTCCTTCAGCGGATGCCCGACGAGCGGGAGCCCCATCGCGATCGCGACCGCGAGGCAAATGATCCCGGCCATCCAATAGAGCGGAATCAGGTAAAGCCAGATATTGTGAAAATCCCGGTTGCGGCGTCCCAGGGCGAGGTAGAAAGCGAACAGGAGCATCGACCCGAAACAGACAAAATCCCCGAAAAGAAGGGCGGGATCGAGGGTGTAGTCCGATAGGCCGATCAGGACCACTCCGGCCAGGGCGAAAACCGTTCCGGCGATCTCACGGCCGTGAATGCGTTCCCTCAGCATTGCGAGAAGGATGAAAGGCATGACCAGCGGCACCATGTTGACGATGAGGCTGGCATTGGCGGCAAAGGTCAGCCGTGCGCCGAGTGCCCAGGAAATAAAATGCAGAGCGAGAAGCAGGGCGGGGACAAAGGACCGCTTGAGGTGTTCGAAACGGTAAGTGGTTCTTTCCCGGCGAAGGTGGTAGAAAAAAACCGGCGTGAGGACCGCGGATGCAATAAGCAGGCGGTAGGCGGCGAGGAGGACGGGATGCGTCTCGCTCGCTTTGATCATGATCACTGCGGTCGAGCACGCGAAGACCCCGAATAGCAGCCAGAGCGCCGGGAGAATGAGAGACCGTGCCTGTGCGGGAGCGGTGGCCTTTTCGGTTGAAACGGTCATGGATTCACGGACCGGGAAGCCCGCTCACCGTTATGGCCCGGGTTCCCGGGGAAAGGCAAGGTTTTGGGCGCTCCAGTGAAGCCCGTCGCGTTCGGACATGGGAAAACCCCTTGAGGCTCAGCCTTGAACCTCGAACCTTTGAACCGTGCACCCGCCGCGGCGGCGCGGGGATTCAGACGTGGGCGGCGATCTTGCTCTTCAGATCCTCTTTGTTGGTCATGCCGACGATCTGTTCCACGACAGAACCGTTCTTGAACAGGAGGAGGGTGGGGATGGCGCGGACATTATGGTCCGAAGCGATCTCGCCGTTGTCGTCGATATTCACCTTGCAAATCCGCACCTGACCGTCCATTTCCCGCGCCAATTCCTCAAGAACCGGAGCGATCGCTTTGCAGGGACCGCACCAGGGCGCCCAGAAGTCGACCAGGACCGGTTTGTCGGCGGCGTCGACGGTTGTTTTGAAATTATCCGCGTTCAATTCCAGGATTTTGTCTGACATAATAAAACCTTAATACTTGGTGTAAAGAAGGTAGGCGAAGACAATCGCGACCGCTGCCGCGATCACGTCAACAGCGAGACCGGCAACGCTTCCCTTCGACTCGCTCGACTCGGCCGCTACAGGGGCGGCGCCCTCCTTCTGTGCGGCGGCGGCACCTGTTCTTTTCGGAGGGGGAGGCGGGCCGGGCGGCCGCGATTTTCCTCCCGGGGCGGAGGGCCGGGCCGGCTTCTGTTTCATGCGTGGCGGAGCGGAGGGGCTCTTGGGCGTCTCCGCGCTTTCCGGTTTCGCTCCAGGGGTGTCGTCTGCCTGGCCGGCCGCCGGAGGTTTTGGTTGGGCTCCCGCTCCGGCTGCCGCGGCGGCTTGAGAAGCCGCGGGGTCCGAACTCGCGGGCTGGGACTTCGGTTCCTCCCGGGCGGCGGATTCCTTCTTTTTCTGGTCGGAGTCGCCCGCGGGGGCGGGTTTCTCCTCGGAAGACGACTTCTCCTTGGATTCGGGCTGCCCGGAACGCTCCCCTTCCTGCCTGGAAAGTTTCAGGGGGCTCTTGCCGGAAGTGCTTTCACCGGAAGACGAACCGGCCGACTCGGAAGATGCCTTCGCTTCACCGCCCGAGGATTTCTCCTCACCCGACGAGGCCTGCGAATCGATTTTCTTATCCAGATCGTCCGGGAGTTCTCCCAGCTTGATGACCTTTTTCTTTTCCTCGTCCTCTTTCCGAGGTCCCTGGTTTTCTGGGGATTCGTCTTTGTTGCTCATGGTGCGTTAAGTAAACGTTGGATGATTGCCGATTGTCAAGCCAACCGGGTTTGACCGCTCGCCGTCCGCGGAATCGGGAACCGGCGAGCCGTCAGGGAGTGTTTTCGCTGATGATATCGTTGAGTTCTCCGGGGTCGGTTTCAGCGAGGGTTTTGCCTCGGCATCCCAGGTGTTCCACAGTCTTGATCGCGGTTTCGGCCAATCGCTCGTGGGTTTCCTCGGAGCCGCCGGCAATGACGAAATCCTTCGCCTGGGTGATCCTCTTGTGCCCGTCTTCGTTATCGAGTCCAATACCCAGTAACAGCGCCTTCTTCGGTGGTTGATGGTTCACGCTTCCAATGTCGCCGATGTTTCGGCATTTTCAAGCTCGTTTTCGGGGTCCGCCCGGCAGTGAATGTCGCTGAAGTTCTCCGTCTGTTCCACTTGCAGTTTTTTGAGGCGGACGAGTTCCAGGAGGGCGAGAAAGGTCGCGACAACCACCCGGATAGTGACGTGGTGATCCTCGTCGAACAGTGAGGAAAAAAGAAAGGCCCGCTGGCTCCTGCTCCGTTCGAGAAGCAATTCCATGCGGTCGGAGATCGTGACCTGCTCGGCGAGGATTTCGCCGGATACCAGTTTCTCGGAAAGGCGTTTGAGGACCTGGTTGAAAGCGTACCAGAGTTCGAGTTTGTCCGAAGGTTTGAGCGGGCGCTCGTCGGCGGCCATTCTGCGTCCCGAATCAACCTGTCGAGGCACCAGATTCGCCCGGAGCTCGGCGAGGTCGCGGATGTCGGACGCCGCTTTCTTGAACTTTTGATATTCAAGCAACTGGTGAACCAGTTCCCAGCGCGGATCGAACTCATCGTCGGCTTCGGGATCTTCGGTTTGCTGGTGCTTCGGGAGCAGCATCCGGCTCTTGATTTCCATGAGCGTGGCCGCCATCACGAAAAACTCGCCGGCGACGTCCGGCCGGATTTCCTCCATGGCAGCCAGGATTCCGAGGTACTGCTCCGTAATCTTCTTGATAGGGATGTCGTAGATATCGATTTCCTGTTTCCGTATAAGGAACAGCAGCAGATCGAGGGGGCCTTCGAAAACGTTGAGTTTGACCGGATAATCGGCGTTGGTGATCATATTCGGGTTATCAGAAGTTCGGATTCCGGAATGGTGAGGTGTCGGGGGGAGCGTGTCGAGGGGAGAGTGTCCGGTATCAGGTTTGAGTGATGGGCCGGGGCTCTTTCTGAGTCCGGAAGGAAACGCCGGCTACCGCGTCGGGGAAATCAAAACCGGACCAGGGAGAGGGCCATGCCAAATTCGGCCGAGCTTTCGCGTTGGGCGCCGTTGCGGAGGGTAATCCGGTATTCGACGTCCCAGGTGTTCTGCAGAGTCTGGGTAATGGCGTACCGTTGTTCGGTAAAGAGGCTGACACGGGTATCGTAGCGGGCGTAGGCGTTGAAGCCGTAAACCTCATTGAAGCGGTACTGGTACCGTGCGGCGTACTGTTCGATGCGGTTTTCGAGGTAGTCGGTGCCGAGGGTGAGGGACCACACTTCGGTGTCGGTCAGGGTAAGGGCGGTGTTGGTTTCGCGGAGTTCCAGCCGTTCGGTGTCGAAGCGGTTGAACACATTGAAGCGCAACCAGTCAACCGGCGTGAGCACCACCTCGCTGTGGAGGTCCGAGAATTCATCGTCCAGGCGGGCGAGGGGTTCTTCGCCTTCTTCGGGGGCCGGGCCGGGTGTGAAGCGCCAATCGGCGGCCAGAAACAGGGCGAGGAGGTCGCGCGAGCCGTAGTCGGGGTCGCGGGTCTGAAAATACTGGTCCAGACCGAGCCGCAGGGCGTGAATCTCGTTGAGTTCGTCAATATTGCGGATCCGTCCGAGACGAAGGGGTTGAAGCTGGGTGGAGTCGGCGCGCCGATCGATCGCGGGGATAACCTCGTCGCCCCGGTCCGCCTTGGGAATGTAGCGATACTGGAGTTTCGGTTCCACCAGGTGACGGATTCCGTCGATTCGCCAGAACCTGTTCTGATAATCGTAAATGCCGTAGCCGTAAAAGTTGACATCCATTCCAACCTCTCCGAGCCAGCGGGTGTAATCGTCCCGCTCGCCGTCGACCCGGTTGTAGTGGGTCATGCGCCCGCCGGCGGCGGGGGTGACGCTCATCCAGTCGGTGACTGCGACGGGCCGGTCGAGACCGTAAAAGACATCGAATCGGTCACTGCGCGTGGTCTCGAGCTGCAGCGGCCCCGGCGGGCGCTCCTGGAGGTGGGCGGCACTGGCCTGATAATTCTGGTAGATACCGCCGGCCAGGGGCCGGGTGAGACCGTCGACCCGGACTTCGGGCAGCCGTTCCTGGACGAGCTGAAAGTCGTTCGGGCGCGCCCGGGTGAAAAGGGAGAGGACCGTGTTGTCGCCGAGCATGGCTGCTTCGAGGAACGTGTCGGGTTCCTGTTCCCTCTCGAAGAGGGAGCGCCGGAAATCCCGTGTGACGGCGGAGTCGCTCCAGTCTTTGAACTGGGCGGTCACTTCGAGGTGCTCCTCGAAGAAGAACTTGTTCTGCCAGTCGACAAAATACCTGTGCCTGGAAATGTCCCGGCCGAGCAGGTCGGTACCGAGTTCGCCCTGGTCCACGATGTAGCCGGAACTGAACTCGCCGAATACCTGGTAACGGTCGCCGGTCCAGTCGTAATCCGCCCCGGGACCGAAGAGGCCGCCGCGCCGGGTGTACCCGTCGAGATCCACGCCGACCCTCACGTCCTCGGCCACGGGCGCCCGCACTCCCAGTCGCACCCACGTCCCGAGAAACTTCTCGTAGCCGGCTCCCATTGTGACATCCGCCGGAAACTCCCTGGGTTCGAGTTCGAGGGCGTGCCAGTAGAAGAAGGGGACGCGCCCGACGCGCAGCGTGAGGTTCTCGGCCCTCATGCGCCGGTCCTCGTCGACGGAAGCCCTGCGGGCCCGGACGTTGGGCGAGAACGCCCGCGGCTCGTAAGCGTAGAAAACCGCGTCGGTGAAGCGGAGTTCCTCCGGCGTTCCCGAAACCTCCCGGCTTTCCAGGAAAAGGGGGAAATAACCGAATCGAATGTTTTCTCCCCGCGCCTGGCGGGTGGCGAGTTCGTAGGAAAGAAAATCCCCGACCAGCCGTCCGCTCCGGTATTGCACCACGACGTTGTCGCGGGCGGTGGCGATCATTTTCTCCTGGTTGTAGATGATCTCGTTGGCGGTGAGGAAGCTGTCCTCATAGGTCAGGCGCGCGCTGCCGCGGGCGATCAATTCCTGCCGGCGGTGGTCGTATTCAATGGGGTCGTCCGAGATCAGTTCCAGCGCCTGCAGCGGACGGTTCGCGCCAACGGCAAACAGGAGAAGCAGAACGATGATGGCGCGCACGGTTTCAGACACTGAGCAGAGGAACTAGGGGCAGGCAGGGGCTGATTCAAGCCAAATAAAAAGGGCGGCAGGGAAAATTCCCCTGCCGCCCCGGATGAAAGGCGATTCCGTCGCGTCCGGCTGTCAGGCCGCGTTCGGATCGACGCACTTTTCGCCTTTGAGCGGCTCTTTGGCGTCGACGATGACGTCGTACTTTTCACACTCGTTCGCGTTTTCTTCGATCCAGCTCTGCCATTTTTCCGGAACGTCGTAATCGGGGAAAATGGCTTCGACCGGACATTCCGGAACACAGGCGTTACAGTCGATGCAGGTCTCCGGGTTGATGTACAGACGGTCGGGCGCTTCGTGGAACGCTTCCACGGGGCAGACTGATGCACAACTGGTGTATTTGCAATCGACGCAATATTCGGTGACTACGTAAGCCATAAGTGGTATTTCTCCTGTTCTGTTTATTAGGTGCCCGCTTGCCGGGAAATTGAAAAATGGTGCAATACCTTGAAAGCCGATTTCTTTCAATGTCAAGGATCCGTTTCTTCGTGAAACCGCAAAAATGAGGCGCTACGGGAACCGCGTTTCATTCAAGAAATGACTTGGCTTCCGGCAGGCGCCGCGCTTAGAAGGGAAACCTCATCACAACCGCGGTCAGACCGCGTCAGGGAGGACGGGCCTCACTCCGGTTGAACGCCGTCATTTCCCTGCGAACCCGAAAAACGACAAGGCAGCAACCCGTGGTCATCAAAAAATCCGATTTGCAGCAATTTCTGCGTGGCGCGGAATATGACCCTCACCGGTTGCTCGGAATGCACCGTATCCGCAGGAAGGAGAAGGGCAAATCCGGGGTGGTGGTTCGCGCCTACCTTCGCGATGTGGTCCGGTGTGAGGTGGTGGACCTTGAGAAAGGCGGGGAGACCGTCCACCCGATGGAATGTCTCGATGAGACCGGTTTTTTTGAGATCCTGATCCCCGGCGCCTCCCGGGAGCCCTTTCCCTACCAGTTGCGCGCCTACGACGCCAACGGAGAGTTCCGGCAGTTTTTCGATCCCTATTCCTTTCCGCCCTTTGTGGGCGAGCAGGACCTGTACCTCTTTAACGAGGGGAACGAACACTGGATTTACACCAAGCTGGGGGCCCACCTGCGCGAGCACGCGGGAGTCCGCGGCGTTTCCTTCGCGGTCTGGGCGCCCAACGCGGGCCGTGTCTCGGTGGTGGGCAACTTCAACCACTGGGAGGGACGTTACCATCCGATGCGCCTTCTCGGGAGTTCGGGGGTCTGGGAGCTTTTCATTCCGGGGCTCCACGAGGGGGATATGTACAAGTTCGAGGTTACGGGGAAGGACGGGACCGTCCGCCTGAAAACGGACCCGTTCGGCACCTATTTCGAAAGCCCGCCGCACAACGCTTCGATCGTCTACGACACCCGTCGGTACGAGTGGGGGGATGAGGAATGGATGGAGCGCCGCGCGGCCGCCGCCGGCAAGGATCGCCCGGTTTCCATCTACGAGGTCCACCTCAATTCCTGGCGCCGCGTGGTGGAGGACGGCGACCGTCCGCTCACCTATCGCGAGCTGGCACCGCTGTTGACCGATTACGTGATCCGGATGGGCTTTACGCACGTGGAAGTGCTGCCGGTGGCCGAGCACCCGTATTCCGGGTCGTGGGGGTACCAGGTGACCGGTTTTTTCGCGCCGACCCATCGTTTCGGCGAGCCGGCGGATTTCATGTACCTGGTCGATTACCTGCACAGGCACGGGATCGGTATCATCGTGGACTGGGTGCCGGGACATTTTCCCCGCGACGCCTTTGCGCTCCCGCAATTCGACGGAACCCATCTGTACGAACACTCCGATCCCCGGCAGGGCGAGCACCGGGAGTGGGGGACCCTGATATTTAACTACGGTCGCCACGAAGTCCGGTGTTTCCTGACCAGCAACGCCCTCGCCTGGATGGACCGCTACCACATCGACGGCCTGCGGGTGGACGCCGTCGCCTCGATGCTTTATCTCGATTATTCCCGGGAAGACGGGGGATGGCTTCCCAACAGGTACGGGGGCCGGGAGAATCTGGAGGCGATCGAGTTCCTGCGGCGGACCAACGACCTCGTCCACCATTACTATCCGGGAACGTTGATGATCGCCGAGGAGTCGACCTCATGGCCCGCCGTGACCCGTCCGACTTCCGAGGGCGGGCTCGGGTTTGACATGAAGTGGAACATGGGGTGGATGAACGATACCCTCGAGTATTTTTCAGCGGATCCCGTGTTCCGTAAATACTATCACAGTAAGCTGACCTTCGGCATGCTTTACCAGTATTCCGAGGATTTCGTCAGCGTCTTTTCCCACGACGAAGTGGTTCACGGGAAAGCTTCGATGCTGATGAAGATGGGGGTGGACACGATAACCGAAAAGGCACGCAACCTTCGGGCGCTTTACGCCTACATGTGGGCCTATCCCGGGAAGAAGCTGCTGTTCATGGGGAACGAATTCGGGCAGTCTTCGGAATGGCAGTATGACAGGAGTCTGGACTGGCACCTTTGCCAGTACATGGACCATGAGGGGGTGCGGCGTCTGGTTGAGGATCTGAACCACTTTTACGTGAAGGAGCCGGGGCTTTCCACACGGGATTTCGATTCGGAAGGCTTTCGCTGGATCAACGCCAATGATGCCGACAGCGGCGTCATCAGTTTTTTGCGGTACGGAACGTCGGAGGCGGATCTCTTTGCGGCGGTCTGCCATTTCACTCCCGTGTTGCGCCGGCCCTACCGGGTCGGGGTGCCGTGCGAGGGTTACTGGCGGGAGGTGATCAACACCGATTCCCATTTCTACGGCGGCCGGGACTACGGAAACCACGGGGGGCTCAGGGCCGAAGCGGTCCCGAGCGACGGCTTCGATTTCAGCCTTCTCCTCACCTTGCCGCCGGTCTCGACTTTGATTTTTCAGTGGACCGGAGAGCAAGGCAAGGGGCGGTCGGCCCCGGAAAAAAGCACGCCTACGGCAGGTGCGGGCGGATGATTTCGGTCCAGAGGCGGTACCCCTGTTCATTCATGTGCAGGTCGTCGTCGCCAAAGAGTTCCGCCCGCGGTTCGCTTTTTCCGTCAAGCATGTCATCAAAAACATTGATGTAGGAAAGGGAGTCGCGTTCTTCAATGAACTCGCGAATCAATTGATTTCCCTCGCGTTTGGCGTCGAGCAGGTGTCGTCTCGAGGGGCTCGGTTTCATCGAAATGAACGCGATTCCGGTCCCGGGGAGTTCGGTCTGAACTCTGTCGACGAATTCCTGGAAATCCGCGGCGACTTCCCCGGGACGTTTGCCGGCGTTCAGGTCGTTTTCACCCGCATAAAAGATCACCATTTCCGGCCGGTACCGGATGACGGTTCGGCTGGCGAAGGCGACGGAGTCGGCGATCTGGGAACCCCCGAAACCGCGATTGATCACCCTGTGGTCCGGGAAGTCTTCGGCGATGGTGTGCCAGCGGCGAATGCTGGAGCTTCCGGTGAACAGAATCGCACCCTCCTGTGGAGGGGCCTTCCGGTCTTCCTCTTCAAAGGCCTGAATCTCTTCCTCCCAGCGGACGGGCGAAAGCGAGTTTCCGGCAGGGACAGGCCCGGAGGGGGCGGCCGGCGCGGGGTTGGAAGATAGAGAGGAACCGGTCGTGGAGGAACGGGGGGTCATCTGTTGGATGCGTGTCATTGCCGGCCAGTTTTGCGGGAATTCCCGGGGGATGGCAAGGGTGCGGGGACAGGTTTGCACTCGACAGTTACTTTTTGTTGTCGGATGATGCCGTTATGACAGATGAAACGTCATTCGATCGACGTCCCGCCTTGTTCGACCACCAGGTCAACGGCTTTGCCGGGATCGATTTTCAGCGGAGCGACATGACCCGGGAGATGCTCAGGACCGCGGTTCAGGAACTGCGCAAACACGGGATTTACCGGATATTTCTGACCTTGATCACCGATGAGATCGAGGCGCTCTGCGGGAAGCTCGAAAGGGTCGAGACCTTTCGGGCGGAAGACCCGTTGATCCATGAAACCGTGGCCGGTTATCACATCGAAGGTCCCTACCTGAGCCCGAAACCGGGCTACCGCGGCGCGCATCCGGCGGAGAAAATGAAAGCGCCCGACCTGAGGGAATTCGGGCGCCTGCAGGCCGCGGCGAATGGAGGGATCCGGATTCTGACTCTGGCGCCGGAATGGGAGGGAAGCGACGGGTTCATCCGCGAAGTGGTCTCCCGCGACGTTGCCGTCTCGCTCGGTCACACGGACGCCTCCCACGAGGCTATCGATCGCGCGATCCGGGCGGGAGCGACCTTGTGCACGCATCTGGGGAACGGGTGTCCTGGCGTGCTGGACCGTCATGCCAATGTGATTCAGCGCCTCCTCGCAAGGGACGAACTCACCGCCTGCTTTATCCCCTACGGCATTCACATTCCGCCGCACGCATTGAAAAACCTCTACCGGGCGAAACCGAAGGGGAAAACGATTCTGACCTCCGATTGCATGGCTGCGGCGGGCGCTCCGAACGGGCGGTATACTTTGGGCGAATTGGAGATCGAAGTCGGTGACGATCGCGTGGTCCGCCAGCCGGGCGAGAGCAACCTGGCCGGTTCGGCGCTGACTCTGGAAGAAGGGGTGATGAATTTTTCGCTCTGGCTGGACGTTCCCATGGAAGAGGCCTGGGCACTCGGTTCGACCGCAGTGGCGGATCGTTTCGGCATCGAGCTCCCGATGATCGCCGGCCCGGCTCAAGCGATCGGGTGAGGGAGCGGGAGGTTGAGCGGTTTCGCGTTTCAGCGCCCCCGCGGGCCGGCCGGGGTCCGGGGCATCGAATTGCGGCGGACCGAACGGGAGATCCGAACGCCGGCACCCGGAAGCTGACTTTGCCGAGACGCCGGTTTCCGCGGGGGTCGCCGACGGATTCGGCACACGGCTCTATTGCCCGAGTAGCTTCAGGAATTCCCGGTTGCTCTTGGTTTTGGAGAGGCGGGAAATCATGGTGTCGGCGGCGTCTTGGGTCTTCAGAGAAGCCAGCGCCCGGCGGAAGAAGTGAATCTTTTCCAGCTCCTCCTCCGGGATGAGGAGCTCCTCGCGCCGGGTGCCGGAAGCCGTCACATCGATGGCCGGCCACAGCCGGAGTTCCGCCACCTTTCGGTCCAGCACCAACTCCATGTTTCCGGTACCCTTGAACTCCTGGAATATCAATTCGTCCATGCGGCTGCCCGTTTCGATCAGGGCCGAGGCGATGATCGTGAGGCTGCCCGCTTCCTCGGTGTTACGGGCGGCTGAAAAAATCTGCCGCGGCTTTTCCATGGCGCGGACGTCGAGCCCGCCGCTCATCGTTCGGCCGCTGCCGCCGCGCGCGGAGTTGTGGGCGCGGGCGAGACGGGTGAGCGAATCCATCAGGATCACCGCGTCGACGCCGGTTTCGGCCAGGCGTTTGGCCCGTTCGATGGCCAGGTCGGCGACCCGGAGGTGATTGGCGAGGGGCTCGTCATTCGAGGACGCGAAGATCTCCGCCGGGACGCTGCGTTTCAAGTCAGTCACTTCCTCGGGGCGTTCGTCCACCAGGACCAGCATCACGTGGCACTCCGGGTGGTTCTCAAGAACGCCGAGTGCAATGTCGCGAAGAAGCGTTGTTTTACCGGTGCGGGGCGGCGCGACAATCAGGCCGCGCTGACCCTTCCCTATGGGGCAAAACAAGTCGATGACCCGAACGGTCATGCGGCCGTCCTTCATCTCCACCCGGAGGGGCTCGTCCGGGGTGATCGTGGTGAGTTCGGTGAAGTCGGGATGCTTGCGGCGTTCCTCCACAGGCAGGTTGTCGACTGATTCAATAAAGCGCACCCGCGGCCGTGAATCTTTCGGGTCGGTCACAACGGTGGCCTTAAGGAAATTCCCGGTCTGAAGCTTGAAGCGGCGGATCAGTTCCTTGTCCACCGTCGGGTCGGTGCTTCGTGCCTTGCCGTTGTGTTCCGGGTTCAGCAGGATGCCGCGCCGTTTCCGGTCAATCTCCAGGATCCCCGCCGCGGACTGTTCCGAGCCGGCCCCGGCCGGCTGTTCCGTTGTAGTTTTTTTTGTCATACAGAAAGTCGTCGATAAGATTTTCGATGCCATTCGCGGCAATTCCGGTGTGTGGACAGGGAGCCGGCCGGCAAGGGAGTGGGGCCGGTGTTTGAAAAAATCCCGCGGTCGCGTTCCCGGAATGATTTACGGACTTGACCTCTCAGAAGGAAGTCTTTCAAGACTAGGGGAAGATAAGCATGAGTAATGCCGGTGACTTTGCACCTAATACAAAAACCCACGAAATGGCTATGGAAGACAAAATAACCTCTGTTTCAAAGGAAAAAAGGGTCATCAAGCCCGCTGCGGAATTCCAAAAACAAGCCAATATCGGCAGCATGACCGCCTACCGGAAAATGTACCGGGAATCGATCAATAGTCCGTCAAAGTTCTGGGCAAAGCAAGCAAAAGATTTCCTCGTCTGGCGCAAGCCCTGGAACAAGGTCGTGGAGTGGAAGGCGCCGCACGCGAAGTGGTTTACCGGGGGGATGATCAATGTTGCCGAGAACTGTCTCGACCGCCACCTGGGGACGGCGCGTGAGAACAAGGCCGCCATCATTTTCGAGGGAGAGCCCGGGGATGTCCGGACGATCACCTACAAGCAGCTTCACGGAGAGGTGTGCCGGTTCGCCAATGTGCTGACCCGGCTTGGGGTCAAGAAAGGGGACCGTGTGGCGATCTATCTGCCGATGGTGCCCGAGGCCGCCGTAGCGATGCTGGCGACCGCGCGCATCGGGGCGATTCATACCGTTATTTTCGGCGGCTTCAGTTCCTCGGCCATCACCGAGCGGGTGAACGACTGCGAAGCGAAGCTGGTGATTACGGCCGACGGCGGCTACCGGCGCGGCGGGGTGGTCGAGCTGAAGAAGAATGTGGATGAGGCGCTCAAAAAGACGCCTTCCGTCGAGAAGGTGGTCGTGGTCAGGCGTTGCGGTAATTCCGTGCAGATGAAGAAGGGGCGCGATGTCTGGTACCACGAGGAATTGGAGGAGGCCAGCCCCGTTCACAAAGCCAAGGGCTTCTCCAGCGAAAATCCCTTGTTCATTCTTTACACCAGCGGGAGCACGGGCAAGCCGAAGGGCGTGCTGCACACCTCCGCCGGTTATCTTCTCGGGACGGCCCTCACGAGCTATTACGTGTTCGACCTGAAAGAGTACGACACCTACTGGTGTTCGGCGGACGTCGGCTGGATTACCGGCCACAGTTACGTGGTTTACGGGCCGCTTTGCAGCGGGGCGACCACCGTCATGTACGAGGGAGCGCCCAATTACCCGGATATCGACCGCTTCTGGTCCATTATAGAACGGCACCGGATTTCCATTTTCTATACCGCCCCGACCGCTATTCGCGCGTTCATGAGGGGCGGGGACGAGCCGGTGAAGAAACACGACATGAGCTCATTGCGTTTGCTGGGAACCGTCGGCGAGCCGATCAATCCGGAAGCGTGGATGTGGTACTATAAGACGATCGGCGGCGGACGTTGTCCGGTTGTCGATACGTGGTGGCAGACCGAGACCGGGGCGATCATGATCACGCCGCTTCCCGGGGTCACTCCCATGAAACCCGGGTCGGCGACCCTGCCGTTCTTCGGCGTCGAGCCGGAGGTGGTCGACGACAGCGGCAGGAAAGTCCCGAAAAACAGCGGGGGCAAGCTGGTCATCAAGAGGCCCTGGCCCTCGATGCTCCGTACGCTCTGGGGCGACGATAAACGTTTTAAAGAGCAGTATTGGAGCCAGTTTCCGGGAATCTATTTCTGCGGCGATGGTTGCCGGCAGGACAAGGACGGCTACTACTGGATTGTCGGGCGGATCGACGACGTGCTGAATGTATCCGGGCACCGCCTGGGAACCGCCGAGCTCGAGAGCGCTTTGGTCAGTCATGCCGACGTCGCCGAGGCTGCCATTGTCAGCAAACCCGACGAAATCAAGGGCAGCGGCGTCGTGGCGTTTGTCACCCTCAAGGCCGGCAGGAACGGAAGTGATAATCTCAAAAAGACACTCCGCGAGCACGTCGGCAAGGAGATCGGGCCGATCGCCCGGCCCGACGAGATCCGTTTCACCGAGGGCCTCCCCAAAACCCGCAGCGGCAAGATCATGCGCCGGATCCTCAAGGAGGTGGCCAGCGGCGGGGACCGTTACGGGGACGTGACGACGCTCGAGGATTTCAACGTCGTGGCCAGGCTCGCCAAGACCGGGGAAGACGAGTGAGTGAGATCGAGGGGGATGCGAGTATCGAGGGGAAGAGGTTTCCGATCATTGTACGCGGAGCCCCACCCTTGACCTTTGTCACTCACTCAATCGGTGTGGATTAGGGCTAGACTTTCACGGTTTTCTTTGCTGAGCTTGACTTCGCGTGCGGTCGGGGCTGCCCGGAACCGAAGGGCGCAACCGCTTGACTTCAAGTGATAACAGTAGAGGAAGCCGATTTGACAGTATCAAACAACCGCAGCAACTTGATGTTTAAGCCTCAGAGATACCCGACGACACGCAACGCCTTCACCATAATCGAATTGCTGGTGGTTCTCGGGATCATTGTGGTCCTGGCCGGCATCACCTTCGGTTTGATGTCGGGAGCCCAGGAACGGGGCAGAACTTCCCGTGCCCAGGCGGAGTTGCGGGCCCTGGCACAGGCATTGGAGCAATACCAGGGGCAGTACGGCGATTATCCGTGGGTGGAAATGCCGGGTGTCGCGACCAATGAGGAAGTGTTGTTCAACGCCCTGGCGGGTATTGTCGGCCCTACGGGAGACCCGATCCGGGATGATTCCGGCGCGACCCGTGTCGGCCGGGTCTATGTTGATTTTTCGCGGTTCAGCATTGGAGACCGGGATAACGAAGCTTTGAGCGAAGCCGAACGGGACGAGCTGCCGCGCGCCGGGGAGACTTCGCCGGGAGTGCTCGAACGGCGGTTTCTGGACCCCTGGGGAAATCCTTATCGTTATTATTATAAGAGCCGTACGGAACAACCCGATTTTTCCTGGGAGCGAAGGGGGTTCGTCCTTTATTCGGCCGGCCCCAGCGGCGAACACCGGGAACCGGGGAATGACGGGGTCATGCCGGACCGCATGGAGAACGACGACAATATTTATTTCGATGATTGATTGCCCCGGCCCCGGCTCGGGGCTGGAGTGATTCCTTAACTTTAATGGAGGGAGCAACAGATGAATGACATTTATATGAAAACAACGCTGAATCGAACCCGTGGCCCATCGCGAGGTCCGTCGGGAAGAAAGACAGGGTTCACCCTGATCGAGCTGCTGACGGTCATTGCGGTGATCGGTGTTCTGGCGGCAATCCTGATTCCGACCATGAGCAAGGTCCGCCAGAGCGCGAACAACAGCCGGACCCAGGCCCAGTTCAGCCAGTGGATCACCGCGATCGAGAGTTTTAAACAGGAGTACGGGTACTACCCCGATTTCGATTCCGACGGGGATGGGGGTTGGAACCCGAGCGGCGAGGCGGCGGTCAGTCTTCAAAGCGAACGGCCGCGCAGAAACTTCATCGAGATCCTTTCAGGGCGGATGCCCGACGGGGCCCGGTTTCAGGATAATCCCCGATACCGTGAGCATCCGAACCGCCGGCGTATTTCCTTTTATTCCTTTTCGGAAGACGACTTCGACCATTCCGGTTCCCAAACGATCCCCTATATCGTCGACGCTTTTAACAACAATGACATTGTCGTCGTTGTGGACCGAACCGGGAATGGGATCATCGACCGGGAGGATCTTGACGGCGCCGATCTTCCCAGGGTATCGCCCAGAGAGAATGTCAATGTCAGCGCCCGTCCCGATCTTCCCGACCGCGGGATCCGCGCCGGGGTGATCATTTATTCGGCCGGGGCGCGGGCCAATTCCGATGCCGGGGTAGCGGAAAATCTCGTCAAGTCCTGGCAATAGGGGCGGCTGCGTGCCGGTGGGTTTCGAAGTTCGTGAAGTCACCGATTGCCCCTTTCCTCAAAATCAAGCAACACACAGATCCCTCCGATAGAAAAATGGATACTCCGAGAATCACTGTTTCCTCATGCCTAGCAAAGCGGTCGTTTTTTGCCCTTCAACAAAAGAGAGTCGCCTCCTGTGGAGTCGTCGCCGCCATTTGCCTGGGGGGATTCCTGGCGCCGGCGCACGCCGATCCCGCGTCCGTGGACCCCGAGTTTCAGGCGGGGGCCGCCGCCAACGACGACATCCTGAGCTTTCGCTATTATCCGGGTGAAGGCGAGGTGGAAGACCGGATTTTGATCGGCGGTTTTTTGACCCAGTACGATGGAACGGAACGGCAGCGGGTTGCGCTCCTCGATCGGGATGGAGCGCTTGTGGAGGCCTTCGATCCCGGTTCCGGGCCCAATGGGCGAGTGGATTCGGCGGTGTTGCTGGACGATGGCAAGGTCCTGATCGGAGGGGCGTTCACCCGGGTCGACGGTGTCGACCGGAATCGAATCGCCCGCCTGAATGCGGACGGGTCGCTCGATGAAACGTTTGATCCGGGCAATGGCGCGGATTGGCTCGTCACCGATATTGCGGTGGATTCCGACGGCTACGTGCTGGTCACCGGGGGCTTTCAACAGTTCGACGGCCAGCAGGCGAACAGGATCGCGCGTCTGCAGCCCGACGGCGCCCTGGACGAAACCTTTGATTCGGGCAACGGGTTTAACGACTGGACCGAGACGGTGGTTGTTGACTCGCAGGATCGCATTCTGGTTGGCGGAAGCTTCAGCCAGTACTCGGGAAGCACCGCGGGGCGTCTGGTCCGGCTGGAGAGCAACGGGGACCGTGATGAAACCTTTGATATCGGAACAGGATTCACGGGAACCGTGCGTGTGATCGCGTTCGATCCCGATGGCGCGATAGTGGTCGGAGGTGATTTTACGGACTATGATTACGAGGGCGACACGATGGTTCGTCTTGCGCGTTTGGATACGGATGGCCGGTTCGACGCAACGTTTGATACGGGAGAGGGATTCAACAACACCGTTTATTCGGTGGCTTTTCAACAGAACGGTCAGATCGTGGTTGGCGGGAACTTTACCGAGGTGGACGGCTTGTCGGTCCGCCGTGTGGCGCGGTTGAATGGCGCGGGCACCGTCGACACCGGGTTTGATCCGGGAAGCGGTCCCAACAGCAGAGTTCATGGTGTGGCGGTGCAGGACGACGGGCGTATCCTGTTGGGCGGACGGTTTACGGAGTATGACGGGGCGATTCATCGTCGCATCGTCCGGCTTGAGGGAGGTGGCCCTGCCGGCGGATACGATTTGTGGGTGCAGGATCACTTCAATTCCGAGGAGCAGAACGATCCGGCCGTCAGCGGTCCGGAAGCCGATCCGGACGGTGACGGGATCGTCAATGTGTTGGAGTACGCCTTCGGGGGAGATCCGAAGGTTCCCTACAGCGCGACTCAGCCTGTTGCCGAAGAGGTCTCGGAGGGAGCCGACTCGTTTCTGGAAATCTCTTTTCTCCGCCTGAATGCCAATGATCTGGTGTACCGGGTTGAGGCTTCGGACGAACTGGAGGATTGGTCGGAAATCTGGGTGAGTACGGATCATGGTTTTCAGGGAAGTGGAGAAACCACCGTTGAAACGGTCCGGGATACCGAGGCGATTGCCGCCAACAGTTCCCGGTTCCTGCGGGTTCGCGTAAGCATGGAAGAGGTCGAACCCGCCGAACCCGTCGATCCCGAGTCCGGCTTTGATGCCTGGAGCGAGAGCTATTTCACATCGACCGAATTGGAGGATCCCGAGATCAGCGGGCGTTCGGCGGATCCCGACGGTGACGGAATCATCAACTTGATGGAGTATGCCTTCGGCGGGGATCCCTGGCAGTCGAACAGCGCCACCTTGCCCACCCAGGAACGGATTGCGGACGGGGATGAGGTGTTTCAGGAGATCACGTTTTACCGTCTCGATACCGGGGATCTGATCTACCGGGTCCAGGCTTCGGACGACCTGCAAAGCTGGTCGGAGATTTGGGTCAGTACGGATCATCCCTTTCAGGGATCGGGATCCAGCACGATGGAGACGGTCCGGGATCCCTCGCCTGTCAACGGCGGCCCGCGCTTCCTGCGCGTGCAGGTTTCCGAGAATTAACGCTTTGCGCGGAAACCGCCCGTTGATTGCCGGTCCCCGGCAATCAATGGAGCAGTCGAAAAAGAGTCCGGAACGGCAGGAGCCGAATCGAAGCGAGCGCCAGGGCGAGATCGCGGCGTTTTTTGTCGGTTAGAAAGCCGTGCACCTGATTGGCGGTCCGCAGCCGGGAATGGAACCGGCGCCGCGCCGCATGGGATGAGTGACTGCAGGCTGTTGTCCAGTCCGTTTGGCCGCGCGTATAGGCGAGCACGGGAGCCAGGGCGATTTCCGCGTTCTCGAGAGCGAGGGACATTCCGTTCCCGGTGAACGGAGGGATCATTCCCGCGGCGTCGCCGATGCAAAGACGAGACGTATCGACGTGGTAGCCGCGGGGAAAATCGAATCCGGAGGAGGCGGCGAAGCTTTCGGGCAGCGTGACGGCGGCGCGGCCTCGTTCCGCCAGCAACGGCAGTCCGGATGCCTCGATGTAGCGGAACAGAAGTTCTTCCCTTGTGGCCCGCAGACCCGGGAGTCGGCGGAAGAGGCCGCAGAGATTGACAAGCCCCTCCTCGATTCGCGAAACCCCCACGTAGGCGCCGTCACCGAGGTGCATCTCCAGATCCTCCAGCAACCCCCGGAAATCCCTGAGATGGATCTTGAGCGCCATCCAGTCGGAACGTCCCTTTCCCCTGCCGGTGGCGGTCACGGTACCCTCTGAATAAAAGGTATCGCCGCCCGCCCGGTCCGCAGTCCGCAGGATTCCTCCGGTGGCTTCGAGCCGTTGGGCAAGCCGGTTGTCGAGACGGTACCGGGAGATGCCCCGGGCCGGGATCGGCAGGTCCGCCCGGAATATCCGTCGATTCCCCCGGTGCCAGCTCGTTGACCGGTTGAGCGCGCTTCCGCCAAGAAGCTCGGCGACACCGAGCCTTTCGAGGGTGGCTTCCGGAACCCCGCAGATGAATTCCCCGCAAACTCGGTGACGCGGGTAGCGGCCCGCCTCGCGAACCGTCACGGGCACCCCGTGACGCCGCAGAGCGATACCGAGGGAAAGGCCGGCCAGGCCGCCGCCGATGATGGTAATGGATTTCATTGGTGGCTTCGGTTTCTGCGTACGGCGATCATGCGGTAGGCGCCCCTCGTGGTGGTGTGGCATTGAATCCGCCAGGATTCCGGGTGGAGGCCGAGAAGGTCGGGGAGTTCTTCGCCGAGGAAGCCGGCACGGATGCTGACGCGTGCGTCATGCCAGCTCACCCGGTTGATGCCGAGCGGTCTCAGGAGCCAGACCTGGCGAAGGTGAATCACCCTCCGGGCGGTTTCACAGGCGACGATGACCCGGGCGTTCCGTCGGAGCCGTGCGCCGAGTCCGGCGAGTTGTTCGTCGGTGAACTGGTGGAGGATGAAATTGGCCAGAAAGAACCGGTACCGGTCGTACCCGGAATACGCAAGCAGGTCCTCCCGGTGCCACCGCCAGGTCTTCGGCCAGGTGTCGGGACGGCTCCACAGGTCAAGACCGTCGATCCCGACCCCGGAAGGCAGGCGGTTGCTTCGGAAAAGACCGCTTCCCAGCGAGCCGTCTCCCGCTCCGAGCTCCAGACCCGTTTCGCCATCTCGCAGATGTCCGGGCAGGGTCCGCCGGAACCAGCGGAAGTTTCCCATGAAGAAATTGATGAGACGCAGGTCGCGACGATTGTGAAGCGCCTCCGGATGGCCTTCAGGCAGACTGTCGAGTATTTCCGGTTGCACTTCACGTTTCATTGGAGCGTTCATGTTCGAGGGTGGAGGGTCGTAAGTCGTGACATTCAGGCTCGTGCGGCGACGAAAAATACAGTTTACTCAAAGAATGGCGTCGCCAAAATCAGCCGAACATTCTAATTTACGGTATGCAAAAGACTTTCCGAACCCTTTTTCTTGTCGTTGCCGTGTTGTTGAGTCCGGGGTCCGCGTTGTGGCTGGAATCGGCCGAAGCCCCGCTTCCGAAGGGAGTGATCCTCACGGTCAAAACGGGATCCCTGAAGGAACTGTCGGACAAAATTATGCAGATTGCCCGCCAAGTCGAGCCGGGACCCCAGGTGGAATCGATGCCCTTTTTGCTGGGCGCGATGCTGGGGGATCCGATGCTGCAGGGAGTCGAAGCCGGGCGGAACATCGGGGTTGCGATGGTGAAACAGGAGGAAGAGTATGTGCCGGTGCTGCTTGCGAGGTTGCCCGAGGAGAGTCCGTACCGTCAGTCCCTGCCGGGATACGGATTATCGCTTTCCGATTATGAGGGCTGGACCTTCGGGACATTGGCTCCGGTGGAACCGGATGCGCTGGGTGACTTGCGCGGGTCACTGGTCGAATGGGTTCAGGGGGCGCGTGAGCACGATATCGAGTTGCATTTGAACGGGCCGGAAGTTTCGAGGTATATCCTTCAGATGGAAAGCGAGGTCCGTACGGGGCTCGCCGGGCTGACAGAGGAGGGGCAGGATCCCGAGATGGAAGAGGCGATCTGGTCCCTGGTGAAAACGATTGCCGGGGAATTCAGGGTGGCCTCCTCGATCGGCTTCGGGCTCGGCCTCGACGCGGAGTCTATCACTCAGCACGGGCACATCACGGCCGATGAGGACACCGCCCTGGGGCGCTTTTTTTCAGCTGATCACACGGTCTCCATCGCGGCTGCCGAGTGGATCGAGGCCGATCATCCTGTGGCTTACCTGGCGAGGGTGAATTCGGGAGCGATCCAGGATTACCTGAATTATTTTTCCGCCAAGGCCGAAGCCGCAGGAGGAGCGGTCGTGTCGGAGGTTTTCTCGACCCTGCGCCATGTGGTCGGGTCTTATGCGGAGTTCAGTGACGGCCATACGGCGGGCTACCTGCGGTTTGAGGCAATGGCGCCACGGATGGTGCAGCTTATGGACAGCCGGTATGACGACGACTCGTTGCGGGATTCCCTCAAAGCGGTGGTCGAAATGGTCAACCAGCCGGTTCTGAAAGGTTTTTCCCGCGATTCGTATGGCGAGGTAACGACGCGGGCCGAACTGCTGGAGGTGGAACAGAGGATTGGCGATCATGCAGTCCACGCGATGCGTACTTTTGCTGATTTCGACGAGGACGACGATCTGTCCGAGGCTGATCGCGAGTTTTACGCGGGCCTGTACGAACAGATCGTTTATTATGTTCAGGTTGGGGACTACCTCCTCATGGCTTACGATTACGACGATCTGCTGAAGACGGCGACGTCGATTGCCGAAGGAGAGAGGCCGGACCGGAGCGTCGCGGGGAAGTTCCGGGAGGAGAGGGGCCTTGCCGGCCAATGGATCATTAATCCCGCCCCCTTTCTGGCCACGGCACAGGCATTCGGTGGGGGCGAAAGCGAGGAGGCGGGTACGGAGCTCCCCCCGGCCCGTGGCGAGGTTTGGGCGGGGGAGAATGGGGTGCGGGGGAGGTTTGAGATCCCCGTCGAGCTGATCGCCGCTGCCTATCGCGAGGGAAGGGCTATGGTCGAGGGTATGGGAATCGAAGAGTTCGATTTTGAGGAAGATCTTAACGGCGAGGTGCCGAACCAATAGGGGGAACGGCTGTGTTCCGGTCGAATCCAGCGGATCGAATTGCCTCTCCGCCCGGACAACCGGCGATGGGCGAGGAGGATTGGGCGCGGTTTCGCGAAGGGATCGAGCTGTTCAACGCGGGTTCTTTCTGGCACGCCCACGAAGCCTGGGAGGCGGTGTGGCGCCGCAAAACGGGCGACTGTACGTTTTTCTTTAAAGGCCTGATCCAGGCGGCGGCCGCTTATCACCAGCTTGAACAGGGGAAATTCCGGGGAATGATGACACACTTTGATAACGCCCGGGCGAAACTTGTCCCGTTTGCTCCCGAGTATCTGGGGGTGAGGGTTGATGCCCTGCTCGAATCGCTGGATCGTTCCCGGCACGAGGCGGAGCGTCTGGGAAAGACAGGGCTGCAGCCCTGTCCTCGGACGCCGGTTGCGCGTATCGAATTCGCGCCATCGTGAAAGGTGATCGGTTAAGGCGCTCGTTGGAAGTAGCTCAGGCTTCCAGCGGGAGACAACACGGTGGAAGCGTGTTCTGCTTTGAGCTTAACCGTGCCCTTCGTGCTACTGCAGAATGACGAACTCGGTGCGACGATCCTCGGCCATTTGGGATTCGCTGCCTCCCTCGGTGGCTTCGAGATCGCCCATGGAGAGAACCTCAATACGATCGCGGGAGATTCCGAGATTGAGGAGATACTCCTTCACGGCGGTGGCGCGCCGGTCGCCAAGCCCGAGATTGTACTCGGTCGTTCCGCGCCAGTCGCAGTGGCCTTCCAGGAGAATGTTGTGATCCGGGTTATCGTGAAGGTGGTTGGCAACCTCTTCGATCTTGGCCCGTTCACCGGAGCGAATGTTCGACCGGTCGAACTCGAAGTAGACCGACTCGAACATGTCGCGAATCTGCTCGCCGTCCCCGAACTCCTGGCGTTCTTCAAGGCCCGGGCGCGGTTCCAGAACGAAATCCTCGTCCCAGCCGGTGTCGTCACGATCCTGGGCGTCGAGTTCGTCCGCTCTGGCTGCACGCTCGGCCCGTTCGGCGTCGCTCAGGTAACCGGACTGGTAATCCGGGTCGCCCATGACCGTCTGATCGGGACTCGGCCGGGGATGGTCACGGCAGGCGGAAAAAAGGAAGAGGACGGACAGACCGCCTAGGAAAAGGGTGGTTTTGGTGGCGACGTTCATTGACTCGATAGTTCGGATTCAGAAGAGGATTGAATAATGTAAAGATTCCCCGGGCGGTGCAAGCGATTTTGAAATCGTCACCGGCGGGTTTTCATGCGATAATTCGGGGTTAGCTTGGACAGGTGCAAGCAAAATCCATGACGACGGTATTTTTGATTGATAACGGTTCCCTTCGGCCCGATTCGACCCGGAATCTCCGCAAGGTCGCTTCGGAGCTGGCCCGGAGGACGGGAATTTGGGTCGAACCCGTTTCGTTGCTTCATTCGGACCGGGTTCCCGCTGATGAATTGGATGGGCTTCCCGCCGAGGTGTTCGAGCCGGCTCTGGCGGCTCGTGCCGAAGGCGGGTCAACCGATTTTTTACTGCTTCCGTTTTTCTTCGGTCCCAGCCGTGCCCTCACCGAATACATCCCGGAGCGATTGGGGCGTTTGAGTAAACGGTATCCCGGATTGAATGTCCGGATCGGGCGGCCGCTGGTTGATCTCGACGGGGAGAACGACACGCGGGTTGCGGGTATTCTGAAGGACCGCGTCGAAGAGCGGCTCGAACCCGGGCACACGCCCCCGGTCGTAGTCGTCGATCACGGAAGCCCGGTGCCGGAGGTGACGGCGGTCCGGAATTTTGTCGCCGGGCAATTGAGCGCCCTGTTGGGGGCTCGGGTCAGCCGGGTGGCTCCCGCTTCGATGGAGCGGCGGCCCGGCGCCTCGTACCGGTTCAACGAGCCGCTTTTGGAAAACCTGCTCGACCGCCCCGGTTTTAATGCCGGCCGGGTCATCGTTGCCATGATGTTCCTGTCCCCCGGCCGCCACGCGGGCCCCCAGGGCGATGTCGCGGCGATTTGCCGCGAGGCCGAAAGGCGCAATCCGGATCTTCGGGCGGTGACGACGGACCTGGCCGGGGAACATGAGGCCGTCGTTGAGATTCTCTGCGACCGGGTACGCCGGGAGATTGGGGAGTGCCGCGGCACCGAACCAGGAACGGCCCGAGCCGCCGGTGGATCCTGACCGGCTTGAAAGGGGGGGGTGCCTGCCGAGTCAGCCGGATTCCTTCTACCTCCCGGCTGCGTTCCGCGGCCGTTCCCCGCCCGCGTCCTCCCCTTCGTCGGGACCGCTTTCCAGAACGTAGGCGTAGCGGATTTCCGATATAAAACGGAACTGCCCGGTTTGGAGATCGCCGTTGTCGTAGGTCTTATCGAAGCGGAGCAGGTGGTCTTCAGAGACATCGGGATCGAGCACGGCGATTGCGGCTTTCACCCCGTGATGGTTGGTTACCCATTCCCACTCGCCTCCGAAAGGCGTGGGCGCAGTCCAGTCAAAACGATTGATATAGTCCTCCACGCCTTCCGGTGGCGTTCCGGGCCCGCGTGATTCGGGGTATTCCTCGTTCTCGGTCGCATAAACCGCGAACGCTTCGATCACTTTACTGATTTCGCCGTGAAACCGGGCGTTCTGGTGGTTCTCGCGCATTCGGTCGTAGACGGGAAAGGCCACTGCCGCCAGGAGACCGAAAATGACAACCAGAGTCACAATCTCCAAAGCGGAGGAACCCGTTCGGCTGCGTAAGGAATATTGGCGGTTCGATAGAGCCATAGATGGACCTCGAAAGTAGTCCCGTTGCCGCGGAGCGTCAACTGATAGTTTGGTACGCGAAGCCCGGCTCAATCGTCCGGACTCTCTTTTTTTCCGGCCGCCCCTTTTGACGGAGGCTCCGGTTCCGAATCGGGTGTTGGCCGTTGTTGCCCGGTCGCGGCTTCGAGAAGCTGGTAAACGCGGTCCACAATCCGTCGCGGGTCCTCCAGCAGGCCTGCGGATATGAGCGCGTTGTCAAAAATCTGTTCCGCGACCAGTTTCGCCAGGTTCTCGTCGGACCGACGAAGGGAGGCGACCTTTTTGATCAGACTGTGACGCGGGTTGATTTCGAGGTTCACCTTGGCGGCGTCGTCGAACTCCTCGTTCATGGCCTTCATCATCCGGCGCATCGTGGGCGTCATCATCTTGTCGGCTTTGAGCGCCAGGGCGGGGCTTTCGACGAGGCGTTTGCCGGGACTGATATCGGCGACCCGTTCGCCGAGGACGTCCCGCATCCATCGGCAGAGTTCGGTAGTCTCAGCCTCGTCGAGCGCATCACCCGAAGCGGGGGAGGGAGCGTCGTCGAGCTTGAGGTCGGCCTGGTCGGCCGAGGCGAACTTCCCGCCTTCGAATTCATGAAGGTTGTTCATCACGAACTCGTCGACCGGTTCGTACAGGTAGAGCACTTCGAGATTGCGCGCCCGGAAAGCTTCCAGGTAGGGACCGCTTTCGATGGCTTCACGGCTCGGGCCGGAGAGGTAATAAATCTCCTCCTGGCCCTCTTTCATGCGCGAGACGTAATCGGTCAGGCTGGTGAGCTTGTCCTTTTCGGTGAGATTGGATTCGAAACGCAGGAGTTTCGTCAACTGCTCCCTGTGCGTGAAGTCCGTCGCGGCGCCCTCCTTCAGGAAAAACCCGAAGCGCCCGAAGAATTCCGCGTAACCGTCCGGACGCTTTTCGGCCTCCTCTTCGAGGAACTTGAGGAAGCGCTTGGTCAGAAGCCGGTTCAGTTTCTGGACCAGGGCGCTGTCCTGCATGGATTCGCGGGAAATATTCAGTGGCAGGGCCTCGCTGTCCACGACGCCCTTGAGGAATCGGAGCCACTCCGGGAGCAGCGCCTTGGGGTGGTGATCAATAAGGATTTTCCGGCAGTAGAGGGCGACTCCCGGATCGACGCGCCCGAATCCCATGCGTTCGGGATTGTCCCGGGGCGTAAAGAGCAGGGCGTTGATCGCGATCGGGGCGTCGGCGCTGAAATGGAGCCGGTAGCGCGGCTCGTCGAAGGCGTTGGCGGCGAACTTGTAGAACTCGGTGTACTCCTCGTCGCTGATCTCGCTCTTGCTTCGCAGCCAGAGCGCCTGCACGGTGTTGACCTTGTCGCCGTTCAGATTGATCGGGAACTGCACGAAGCTGGAGTACCGGCGAAGGATTTCGCGGACCCGGTCGGCGCCGGCGAACTCCTTGCACTCGTCTTTCAGCTCGACGACGATCTTGCAGCCACGCCGCTGGCCCTCGGCCGCTTCCAGTTCGTAGCTGCCCGCGCCTTCGCACGTCCAGCACCACCCGGTCTCGTCTTTCCTCCAGGACCGGGTGTACACTTTGACCCGTTTCGCCACCATGAACGCGCTGTAAAAACCGACCCCGAACTGGCCGATCAAGTTTTCGTTCTTGCCGCCGCTCTCGCGAATCGCCTGGAGGAAGGCTTTCGACCCGGAATGGGCGATAGTCCCCAGGTTCTCGAGCAGTTCGTCCCGGGTCATGCCGACACCGAAATCCTGGATGGTGAGGGTGTTGGCGGTGTCGTCGGTCGAAATGTTGATTTCCAGCGGGAGCCGGTCATCGAAAACCTCTTTCTCGGTGAGCTGGATGTGCCGGAGCTTTTCCAGGGCGTCGGAGGCGTTGGATACGAGCTCCCGGACGAAGATTTCCCGGTCCGTGTAGAGCGAATTGATGACGATGTCCAGCAACTGCTGAACTTCGGCTTGGAAGGTGTGTTTCTCCGGTTGTGTGGATGTGCTCATGATCGATACAAGACGTGTGTGTGATTGAGAATGTTTCGCGAGTTTTTGAAGTTTGCCCGGTTGATTGTGAGGGATCGCTTTCCGGGGCCGGGAGCCGGTTGGGGCCGATTAATATGGCGGACGGCCCCGTCCCTTTCCCGGGCGAGGTGTTCGACTCTTTGAACAAAGGCCCCGCAGCCGAGTTCCGCGCCGCGGTCAATCGCCGCCGAGAATCCCGACGATTTGATTGATCAGAATGATGAGGATCGCGACCGGCGCGACATAACGGATCATGAAATGCCAGAGTTTTTCCAGTCGGAAATTCGGAGTGCCCTTCTGGATCTCTTCGGAGGCTTTCTTCAGGCTCCAGGCCCAGCCGACAAAAATGGCGAGGCCCAGTGCGCCAACCGGCAGGAAGAGTTGAAAGGTCAAGGTGTACAGGAGGTCGAACAGGGAAATGCCGAAACGGCCGCCTTCCGACAGCCACTCCACCGCCCCGAAGCTCAGGGCGGAAGGAATGGCCAGAACAAAGATGATTCCGCCGAGTCCCCAGGCCGCTTTCCTGCGATCCAGCTTCCAGTCGTCCACCAAGTGGGCCGTGACGACTTCCATCAGGCTGATGGCCGAGGTGAGCGCGGCAATGGCCAGCAGGAGGAAGAACGCGGCGCCAAAAAGGATGGTCGCCGCCGTGCCTCCGGGCAGTTCACTGAGGATTTGCGGAAAGATGACAAAGACCAGGCCGGCTCCCTCCGCGACCAGATCGTCGAGGGGAACCGCCTGCGTGGCCGCCATAAAGAAGATCACCGGAAACACGATCAGGCCGGCGAATACCGCGATCAGCGTGTCGGTGGCGACCACGTAGCCGGCGGAGGAGGGAAGGCATTCCTCTTTGCGCAGGTAGCTGCCGTACGTGATCATTACGCCCATGCCGAGACTCAACGAGAAAAACGCCTGCCCCAGGGCGAAGACAGCGGTTCTCCAGGTGATCTCCCCGAAGTCGGGAACGAGGTAAAAGCGAAAACCTTCGCCGGCTCCCTCAAGCGTGACCGCCCGCCCGATCAGCAAAACCAGGAGGATGAAAAGCACCGGCATCATGACCTTGATCGAGCGCTCGATCCCCTTCTGGACACCGGCGGCGACAATGGCGGTTGTCGCGAGTGTGAAAACCGCGACAAAGAGGATCTCGTAACCGGGATTGGCCGTCATCTCACGGAACAGTCCTCCGAAGTACTCCGCGCTCTCCTGTCCCTCGGGCACGATCAAGCCCCCTCCGGCGGCCTGGATAAAATAATAAACCGTCCAACCGGCGATTACCGTGTAAAAGGAGAGAATCACGAACCCGGTAAACACCCCGAGGACGCCTACCAGGAACCAGGGGGTCCCGGGCTTGAGGTGTTTCAGGGCGCCGACGGGGTTCTTTTCTCCGGCGCGACCGATCACCATTTCCGCCAACATAACGGGAAGCCCGACAAGCACGATACAGAGAATGTAGATCAGCACAAAGCCGCCGCCGCCGTTTTCGGCGGCGGCGGTCGGAAATCCCCAGATATTACCCAGACCGACCGCCGAGCCCGCCGCCGCCAGAATGAAGGCGAGGCGGGAGCCCCACAGGCCCCGTCCGTTGCTGTTGTTGTTGTCCGAACTTGTGCTCATCGATTCTCTCTTTCAGCCGGAGAGTGTCCGGGAAGTCAATGCCGCAGTTACGGTTACAAATATTCTTCGTTGGATTCCGTGTCCACGATCTTGAAATTCTCGACGTGGAAACTCGGATCGGGACGAAAGGCCAGCTTGACGCCGTGAAGCTGCTGGAGATCGGCGAGCAGCTTCTCGTCCTCCTGGCGGAGCCGTTCGAGGATGCTGGGATGAACGAGGATCCGCAGCCCCAGCTTCTTCTCGCCCTCGGCTGTCCTTCCGGCCTCGGAACCGAGCCGCCGGAGAACACTGGCCAGGCGGCGCTGAATCTCGACGCTCATCGTCCGGGAGGATTTGACGATCCCGCGACCCCGGCAATACGGGCAGTCGGTGTAAATGCCGGAGGAATGGCTTTCCTGCTGCCGCTGGCGGGTCATCTGCATGATCCCGAGCTGCGAAATCGGCAGGATGTGGGTTTTGGCGCGGTCGTTCGCCATCTCGCTGCGAATCCGGCTGTAAACCTGGTTGCGGTCCCGCCGGCTCTTCATGTCGATAAAATCGATGATGATCAGGCCCCCGATGTTGCGCAGGCGGACCTGCCGGGCGATTTCCGTAGCCGCCTCCATATTGACCTGGAAGATCGTGTTCTTGTCTTCGCCGCTCTTCGCCTTGTGGGCCCCGGTGTTGACGTCGATCGCGATGAGGGCCTCGGTTTCGTCAATGACGATCTGTCCGCCCGACGGAAGGGTCGTCTGGCTCTGGAACGTCTGTTCGATCTGACGCTCGATGTTATAGCGTTCGAAAATGGGGATCGTGGCGTTGTAAAGCGTGACCTTCGACTTCGAGCGGGAAGAGATCTGGGAAACCAGTTGCTCGATCCGTTTGTGATCGTCGGTGCTGTCCACTATCACCCGGTCGATCTCCTCGGTCAGGAAATCCCGCACGGTGCGTTCGATCAGATCGGGCTCCTGGTAGAGGCAGGTCGGCTGTTTGGAGCTTTCCATCTTCTCCCCTATCTCATCCCATTTCTTCAGGAGAATGTGCAGGTCGCGTACGAAGTAGCGGAGTTTCTTGCCTTCGCCCGCGGTGCGCAGGATGACGCCCATTCCTTCCGGGATGGTGAGCGAGCGCAGGATCTTCTTAAGCCGGCTCCGTTCCTTCGGATCCTCGATTTTGCGCGAGATGCCGCACTGGTCGCAGTAGGGCATCAGCACCAGGAATCGGCCGGGCAGGGTGATGTTGGTGGTCGTGCGCGGCCCCTTGGTTCCGATCGGCCCCTTGGTGATCTGCACGACGATTTCCGTACCGACCGGGTAGTGGGAGGGGACGTCCTTGATGTTGAGCTGCTTGGCTTTGCTCTTGGCTTCGTCCCGGCTCTTGTTGACCCGGACGACCTCCACGGATGAATCCGCCGCCGCGGGCAGGATGTCCCAGTAATGCAGGAAGGCGTTCTTCTGCATGCCGATATCCACAAAAGCGGCTTTCAGACCGTTTTCCAGGTTCTGGATCCGGCCCTTGAAGATGCTGCCGACCATGCGGTCCTCGCCGACGCGCTCGATTTCAAACTTCTCGAGAATACCGTCGACCAGCAGTGCGACGCGCTTCTCCAGCGGTTCGGCGTTGATGATCAACTCCCGAAAGCTGGTTTTCTCCCGTTTGATGGTATCGATGATTTTGCTGAGAAAAGGCTTCTTTTTTGAGCGTGCCTGGGCCTCTCGTTTGAGCTTTTCCGGAGGGATTTCCTTGACCCGCTGCTCGCTCGGGGGCGATTGGAGCTCTTTAAGCTGTTTCTCGGAAATTTCGTTCTGATCGTTTTGATTGATGGATGATTCGTTCATTGTTCTGGATGTGTCCCGTTTTCGTTGGGCTCTTCATCACAGCCGCCGCTGTCGCGGACACCAGTCGGGGCGTCGTGTGGATATCGCCTTCAGACATCTAGTATTCCTTTCTGAATCGATAGACGCTTTGCACCAGCCCCTGCAGGATGCAGCAACTGATCATGAAAGAGCCGCCATAACTCAAGAAGGGAAGCGGGAGTCCGGTTATAGGCATCAGACCGATCGTCATACCAATATTGATAAACACGTGAACGGAAAAGATGATGGTGACCCCGAGGGCCAGCAACATGCCAAAACGGTCCCTGGCGAGGCCCGCGATGCGGACTCCGTTGCCCAGCAGCAGGCCGTAAAGGCCAACCACCAAAGCACTTCCCAAAAAACCTTTCTCCTCCGCGAGGACGGAGAAAATAAAATCGTTGTGCGCCACACCGCGCGGGAGGTAGCCCAGTTGGGCCTGCGTGCCCTCTCCCCAGCCCTTGCCGAAAGCCCCTCCCGAGCCGACGGAGATGAGGGATTGGCGCACGTTCCAGCCGATGCCCACCGGGTCGATCCTTTCGGGTGCGACGAAGGAAAGGATCCGGTTGCGCTGGTAGTCGCGCAGGGGCAGCAGCGAGTGCTCCTCGTACTGCCCCCGGTGGGCGGTGGGAGAGAGGTCGTTTTCCTTCAGGAACCGCTCGTAGCCGTAGACGTCGACCGAAACGAGCGACACCACCAGGAGAAAAAGACCGATAACCGCCGCGAAATAGGCTTTGGGGAAATTGGATACGTATAACAGCGATAAAACCATGGGCGGAATGACAAGGGCCGATCCTAGATCGGGTTGCATGAAAATCAACAACATAGGCAGTGAAATCACCAGCCCTATTTTAGTAACCGTCAGGAGCGACTCGCGAAAGGTTCCGACCTGGGAGCGCGCCAGGATGCTGGCAACGATCACCAGGCACCCAAGCTTGGCCACTTCCGAGGGCTGCACCGCGAAAAAGCCGAAATCCAGCCACCGCACGGCCCCGTGCCGGGGCGGTCCGGCCAGGGGCGTCCATAGAAGCAGCAGAATGAGGATCGAGGCCAGGTAAATCCAGTGGGAGCCCTTGAGGAAAACCCGATAATCGATCAGGCTCACGAAAGCGTAGGCGCCGAGGCCGCCGAAAATCCAGACGGCCTGCATCCGGAATTGGGAGAGACCCGTGTAAACCTGTGCACTGTAGATAAAGAAGACACCGGTTACCATCAGGATCAGCATGCAGGCAGGGTTGACCAGGTCAAAACGATACCGGGCCGCTGTTTTGAAAAAACTAAGATAATAAGATTTTAAGTTGAAAGTTTCCAATTTGTAATCCCGAAAAACCTGTTCCGGTCGGGCGAGAAATGATTTGATTTTGTCAGATTCTACTGCCAATAATTACCGCAAGAATAACAAAATTGATTCCGGATACCAGAAATCAGGAGTCCAACGGTCAGGATCCGCGGCTTTCTCGATACGGGTGTCGGACAGGCGAGTCGCTTTGAGGCATTGAATCGTTTCGCAATACTTTTTCAAGCCGGATCTCGCAGGCGCGCTTCGATTTCAATCGATTCTACAGGGACAAAATGTTGATTTTATGAGTACCGTTTGGCCTTCGCTTTTTCTGAGTCTTCTGGCGGCGGTGATTTCGGCATTGTTGGTCTGGTATCTGACCCACCGCTGGAGGGACAATACGCGTCAACAGTGCGAAAAGCTTCTCTTCTACACGAAAAAAGAGGCGGAGATTTCCTCCCGGGAAATCCTCAACGAAGCGCAGGTCAAGATCGACAAAAAGTGGGCCGAACTGGATCGTCGCCAGGACCGGTTTGAGCTCGAGCGGGAGCGGGACCGCGAGGAAATCGACAAGGATCGCCGCCGGCTCAAGCAGTTTAGGGAGGAGTTGGAGGATCGCCGAAAGAAACTGGAGAGCGTCGAGGAGAGCGTCTTTCAGCGGGAAGAGGCGTTGCGCAAGACAACCCAGAAGTACCGGCGGCGGATGGAAGAGATTGGCGGCGTATCCTCGGAAGAGGCGAAAAAAATCCTTCGCGACGAAGTCGTCGCCGAGTGCCAGGGGGAATTGCGGTACCTTCGGCGGTCGTTACTGGAGAAATCCGAAAAGGAGGTGCGCCAGGAGGGCAAACGTCTTCTGGTTTCGGCGATGCAGCGACTCTCCACCCAGCCGATGCACGACATCACGGCCACGTTGGTCCCGATTCCGGGAGATGAGATGAAAGGACGGATCATCGGCCGGGAGGGCCGCAATATCAAGTGCTTCGAAGCGGTTACCGGGGTGACTCTCATGATCGACGAATCGCCCGGAACGGTTTTGATTTCCTCGTTCGATCCGGTTCGCCGGGAAGTCGCGCGGGTGGGACTGGAATACCTGATCGAGGACGGCAGGATACATCCGTCAAGTATCGAGGAGTACGTCGCGCGGGCTCAATCCGAGATCGAGACCGATATCGCCCGTTACGGTGACGACGCGGTGAACCAGTTGAAGCTCGGCGGGGTTCACCCCGAGGTTCGCCAGCTGTTGGGGAAGCTCAAGTATCGCTATGCGTTTACCCAGAACGTCCTCGATCATTCGGTCGAAGTGGGGTTCATCTGCTCGATGCTCGCCGCGGAGATCGGATTGGATCCGCTCCCGGCCAAGCGGGCGGGACTGTTTCACGATATCGGCAAGGCCATGGATCACGAGTACGAAGGCAGCCATGCCACCGTCGGCGCCGACTTCCTTCGCCGGTTCGGAGAAGATGCCACGGTCGTCAATGCGGTTGCCGCTCACCACGAGGAGGTTTCTCCGGAAACGGTTTACGCCGGGCTGGTCATGGTCGCGGATACCTTGTCGGCGGTCCGGCCCGGCGTGCGCAACGAGACGCAGAGCTCCTTTATCGATCGCCTGGCCCGGCTGGAAAAACTGGCCGCGGACGTGGACGGTGTGAAGGAGGCCTTTGCCCTGCAGGCCGGGCGCGAAATCCGCGTGTTGGTCGAGCCTTCGGAGGTAAACGACGAGCGAACCGCCGAGCTGGCCCGGGAACTCCGCCAGAAGATCGAGGATAATCTCCAGTACCCGAGCACGATCAAGGTCACCGTGATCCGCGAGCAGCGCTACAGCGAGACGGCGAAGTAGTCGAGGGGGCGTTGTTCGTTATTCGTTATGGGTGATTCGTGATCGGTTACTGGTGGTTCCGGAAGGGGTCGGCGACGAAAACAACCGGTCGGACCCGGATTGTTGGCTTTCGGCTCCGTGTGGAAGCGGGCCCGTCGCTCCCGGATCCGGACTGTCTGAACCTGAGACGTTGCCGCTATCCGGATCGCATCCATCTGGAATTTAAGTTGAACTTCGAACCTTGAACGTTGAACGTGCTGTTCCGAGACCGGAAAGCTGAACTGAATTCGGTACGCGAGGTCCGCCACCATGAGCCAAGGAGAGAAACCGCTGATTTTAACCGGAGCCAAACCTTCCGGGGAGTTGACCCTCGGGAATTATCTGGGGGCCATCAAGAACTGGGCGGTGATGCTGGAGGAGTATGAGTGCTTTTTTCCGATCGTGGATCTGCACGCCATCACCGTGCATTACGTGCCCGCCGAACTCCGCCGCCGCACGTATCAATGCCTGGCTCAGTACCTGGCCTGCGGGCTCGATCCGGAGAGGTCGCATATTTTTCTGCAATCCCACGTCACCGGTCACACCGAGCTGAGCTGGGTGCTGAGCTGTTTGACGCCGGTGGGTGATTTGCACCGGATGACGCAGTTCAAGGAGAAGTCGAGCGTCCCGGGCGCGAGTGTCAACGCCGGCCTGCTGTATTACCCGGTGCTGATGGCGGCGGACATTCTCCTGTACAACGCCGACCGGGTTCCGGTCGGGGAGGACCAGAAACAGCACCTGGAGCTGGCCCGGAATCTCGCCCAGCGTTTCAATCACACCTATTCGGATACCTTCAAGATCCCCGAGCCCTTCATCGGCAAGACCGGCGCCCGGATTATGTCGCTGCAGGACCCGCTGAGGAAGATGTCCAAGTCGGAGGATAGTCCCGGCGACGCCATCCTGCTGCCGGATCCTCCGGAAGTGATCCGCAAGAAGATTCTCAGTGCCGTTACCGATTCGGGCCGGGAGGTTCGCCGCGGTGACGACAAACCGGGCATCAGCAATCTACTCAACATTTTCAGCGCGGTTACCGGCCGGGCGGTTGAGGAACTGGAAAAGGAGTTTGCCGGCACCGGATACGGCGCCTTCAAGAACGCCTTGGCCGATTCGGTTATCGCGGAGCTGGAACCGGTCCAGGACAGGTACCGTCGGATTATCGAGGACAAGACCCTCATGCACCGCGTACTGAAGGAAGGAGCGGAAGCCGCCCAGGCACGGGCGTACAGGACCCTCGCCAAGGTCAGCCGCAAGGCCGGGTTTATCGAACGTCTCCGATAGAACGGAGGGCGCGCAAGGGGCGGTTCCCGGTTCGAAGTTCAAGGTTCCGGATTCAGGCACGGTAGCTTGAGGAGGGCTTTGGAATAACGACCGCAGCCTTCGTGACCGTTTGTTTTACGTTGAAATAAAACGCTGCCTGAACCTCGTGAACCAGGAACTTCGAACCTTGAACCCGTTAACTCCGAGGGGCCTACTCGTGCACCTCGCTTGCCAGGTGCCACACCCCGGGTGAACGCCAGAGGCGGGAGATCAGCAATTCGCGCTCGTTGGTGAACTCCTTGGGCAGGCGGTCGAAGAGTTTCAGGAAGAACGCTTCATGTTGGCGCGCCTCCTCGATCCACATTTCGCGATCCACCGACATGAGGGCCTCGAATTTCTCGAACGGGAAGTCGTCCCGTCCCGTCCAGTCGACGTCCTTGTACCGGGGAATCCAGCCCAACGGGCACTCCAATGCGTACGCCTTTCCGTGAACCCGTTGAACGATCCATTCGAGCACCCGCATGTTTTCACCGAACCCGGGCCAGAGGAATTTCCCGTCCTCGTCTTTGCGGAACCAGTTGACCATGAATATCCGCGGTGGATTCGGGAGGTTCCGGCCGATATTCAGCCAATGGTTGAAGTAGTCTCCCATGTGGTAGCCGCAGAAGGGCAGCATGGCCATGGGATCGGTGCGGACCTCGCCCACTTTGCCGGCGGCGGCGGCGGTCTTCTCGGAGCCCATCGTGGCTGCGAGGTAGACCCCGTGGGACCAGTTGAAGGCCTGCGAAACCAGCGGAACGGTTGCGGACCGGCGGCCTCCGAAAATGAAGGCGCTGATCGGAACGCCCTCCGGGTTGTCCCAATCCGGATCGATGCTGGGACACTGGGCCGCTGGTGCCGTGAAGCGGGCGTTTGGATGAGCCGCCGGGCGGCCGCAATCGGGAGTCCAGTCCCGCCCCCGCCAATCCGTCAGTTTCGGCGGCGGCTCGTCGGTCATGTCTTCCCACCAGACGTCCCCGTCCGGGGTCAGGGCGACATTGGTGAAAATGGTGTTTTCCCCAAGTGAGGCCATGGCGTTGGGATTGGACTTATCCGAGGTTCCGGGCGCGACCCCGAAGAAGCCGGCTTCGGGATTGATCGCGTAGAGACGGCCGTTCTTGCCCGGTTTGATCCAGGCGATATCGTCTCCGATGGTCGTGATTTTCCACCCGTTGAGCGGTTCCGGCGGAATCAGCATGGCGAAGTTGGTCTTGCCGCAGGCGCTCGGAAAAGCCGCCGCGACATAGGTCTTTTCGCCTTCGGGAGACTCCACCCCGAGAATCAGCATATGCTCGGCCATCCAGCCCTCTTCACGCGCGATGACCGAAGCGATGCGCAGGGCCAGGCACTTCTTGCCCAGCAGGGCGTTACCGCCGTAGCCACTGCCGTAGGACCAGATGGAGCGTTCCTCGGGAAAGTGGACGATGTACTTGGTCTCCTTGTTGGAAGGCCACGGCACGTCTTTTTCGCCCGGCTGGAGCGGCGCCCCGACCGTGTGCAGGCAGGGGATGAAGGGGCCGTCCCCCAGCAGGTCCAGCACTTCCTGCCCGATCCGGGTCATGATGCGCATGTTCACCACCACGTACGGAGAGTCGGTGATCTCGACGCCGATTTCCGAAATCGGCGAGCCGAGAGGGCCCATGCTGAAAGGAATGACGTACATCGTGCGTCCCTTCATGCAGCCGCCGAACAGGCCGATCAGTTCCTCTCTCATCTCTTTCGGATCGCGCCAGTTGTTGGTGGGACCCGCATCTTCCTTCCGGAGACTGCAGATGAACGTTTTGTCCTCCACGCGGGCCACATCGTCCGGATCGGATCGACAGTAGAAGCTGTTGGGCCGCTTCTCCGGGTCGAGCCGGATGAAGGTCCCGCTTTCTTCCATAAGCCGGCAGAGGCGGTCGTTCTCTTTCCGGGACCCGTCGCACCAGTGGATTTCATCCGGCTGGCAAAGGGCGGCGACTTCCTGCACCCACTCTTTGACGTTTTTCTGTCCCGGGACGGTTATTAGCGTATCGTTCATCTTTGCTTTCGTTTCAGGTTGGAAGTTGCGAGGATAGCGTTTTTCTGCGCCTCCAGCCGCGCGCCGGTTGTTCTGCGATGGGCGCGGATTGCATTTTCGCGTTCACATCTTTCCGTGCCGGATAATCGAGACCAGCAGGCCGAAGCCCATCACGGTGGCCAGCAGGAAACCGATCAGCCCGATGACGGGAATGTCGTTCCAGGTCGGGGGAATCCCCGCGTGAACCATGAGCGACGAGCCGACGACCAGCGCCGCGAGGACAATGGCAAAGGCGATACGGTTGCTGACGCGTTCGAGCCCGAGAATGAGCGGCCCCAGCCCGTGATGCTCGAAGGCCACCCGCGCCCGTCCCTCCTCGATCGAACGCACGAATGCCCGCAGGTCTTCAGGCAGTTCCTTCAGGAACTCCAGGGCGCTGAGACCGGATTCGAAGAGATTCCGGGTGAGGCGTGAGGGGTGGATCCTGTCCATACGGACCCGTCGCACGTACGGAGCCGTCTCCTTGAGGATGTCGAAGTCCGGGTCAAGCTGGCGCACCACGCTTTCGAACGTGGAGACCGCCTTGATCAACAGAAAAATCTCCATGGGGATCCGTAGCCCGTGGCGGGTCGTCTTGTTGAGCAGCTCCTGCAGCAGTCGTCCGAAACTCATCTGGCGGATCGGCTTGTAAAAGTGCAGGGTCATGAACTCCGCGACATCGGCTTCGAGAGCCCCGCGTTCCGGCGTCCGCTGAGAAGTGGTCAGTTTCAACAGGGCGTCCGTGGCGGCCGATTCGTCGTGCCGGGAGATGTGGAACAGGAGATCGGCGAAATGCTGGCGCAATCTCAGATTCATCGTGCCCATCATCCCAAAATCGATAAACGAAATCTCCTGTTTCTCCAGGACGAACAGATTCCCCGCATGCGGATCCGCATGGAAGAACCCGTGCACGAAGATCTGCTTCATCATCAATTCCGCGGTCTGGCGGGCGATCTGTTTGAGGTCGTAGCCCTTGTCTTTCAAAAGGTCGAGATTCGTGGCCTTGATGCCGTCCAGGAACTCGAGGGTTAACACCTTCTCGCTCGAAACGTCGCTGTAAACCCTGGGGACGTGGAGGGTTCGCTCCTTTTGAAATTGGTGAGAGAACCGCTGGATGTGGGAAGCTTCGATCGTGAAATCCAGCTCCTTGCGCAGCATGTGCGACATCTGACGGATGATTTTCGAGGGCTGGTGGATGCTCCAACCGTCGACATGCTTTTCCATCAGGGAAGCCAGCGTGTACATGATCTCAAGATCGGTATCGATCCGCTGGCGGAGTCCGGGCCGCTGCACCTTGACCACCACCTGCTCGCCCGTGGCGAGCCGCGCTCGGTGAATCTGGGCGATCGACGCCGCCGCGAGAGGTTCCTTGTCAAAATCCGAAAAGAGCGTATCCATTTCGGCATGCAGCTCCGTCTCGATTTTCTCTTTGATCTCCGGATACGCCACTGATGGCACATCGTCCTCCAGCTTGCGCAGTTCCTGAATGTATTCGTCGGGCAGCAGGTCGGCGCGCGTCGAGAGGATCTGGCCCATCTTGACGAACGTCGGTCCGAGATCCTGCAGGGCCAGCCGGAGACGGACCGGGCGGGAACGCTCAACCGCGACCTTTTTTCGTTTCTTTCGCCGGCTGATCCGGAAAGCGGAGTTCAGGTAACGGTTGGCGTGGACCAGTTGCAGGAACTCATCGAACCCGTAGCGGAGGAAGACTGCGATGACTTCCCGGTAGCGCTGGACGTGATGATAGGTGCGGCTGATGACTCCGGGCGGATAAAACGACATGGCGGTGAAAGGAGAAAACCGCTTCACCATAGGGGCCTTGTGAATGGCGGGCAAACGTGTTTTACTTTTATTTTGCCCTTGAACCCCGGCGACGTGATGGATTTGATTGGGTTTTTTAAGGGATTTATATGAAAATTGACTTACCCGACGGACGGCAGATTGATCTGCCTTTGGCGAAACTGGTGTGGATACCGGTCGCCGCGCTGGTTTTCGTGGCGCTCATCACCATGGTGTACCAGGTGGACACCGAGGAGGACGGGGTCGTGCTGCGATTCGGCAGGCATGTCGAAACGGTCGGTCCGGGCCTTCACTTTAAGCTGCCTTATCCGATCGATCAGGTCGAAAAGGTCAAAACCCGGATCGTGGATGTCCAGGAATTCGGCTACCGGAGCCAGGGAGGCCGCGCGCATACCACAAGGGGATACGAGGAGGAGAGCTCCATGCTGACCGGGGACCTCAATATCGTCGAGGCGTCCTGGGCGGTCCAGTTCCGGCGCGAAGAGCCCGAGGACTACCTGTTTAACGTCAAGGACGTCGAAGACACCCTCAGGGACATCTCGCAGTCGGTCATGCGTGAGGTGATGGGTGATCGCGCCAGCATTCCCATTCTCACTGTTGGGCGTGCGGAGATTCAGGATCGTGCCCGTGAGCTCATACAAAATTATGTGGACCAGTTCGAAATGGGTCTCCGCGTCAATGAGGTCAACCTGGAATCGGTCGAGCCGCCGCAACCGGTGATCGACGCCTTCCATGACTTGAACCGGGCCGAACAGGATGCGCAGCGGTTCTTTGAGGAGGCTTCCAGGGAATTCGAGGAGCGGGTGCCCCGGGCGCGCGGTGAGGCCGAGCGTACCGTGTTGGAAGCCGAAGGGTATCAACAGCGCCGGACCAACGTCGCCCGCGGGGAGGCGCAGCGATTTATCGATACCCTTGAAGCGTACGAACAGGCGCCGAATGTCACACGACGACGGATGTACCTGGAGACGATGGAAGACCAGTTGTCACACATGAAGGAGATCATCATTATCGACCAGGACATGAAATCGATCCTGCCTCACTTTAACCTGCGGGAGGACCAGTAGATGCGAGCGATGTGCCAACAATCCGACGGAAAAAGCGGCAACGCTTCGGTGCCTATGGTCGCGGGACTTGTCCTGCTCGCAGTGGGGGCGCTCATTGCGGTGAACTCAATGTACATTGTCAACGAATGGCAGCAGGGAGTGGTGACCCGTTTCGGCGAGGTCGTCGGGGAGCCGGTGACCGAGGCCGGGCTCCAGTTCAAGATGCCTTATCACCGGGTGCAGATTTACGACAAGCGCTTGTTGCGCTGGGACGGGAGTCCGACCTCCACCATCACCCGCGACCGCAAGCGCGTTCAGATCGACGTGACCGCCCGGTGGCGGATCGACGACGCGCGGCGTTTCCGTGAAGCGATCAATCTCGAGGGCGAAGCCGACCGGCGCTTGAACAGCATCATCGATTCGGCCGTCCGCAACCGGATCGGGCAGTTCGATCTCTATCAGGTGATTCGCAGCAGCAACAGGATCCTCGAAGTTGACGAGGACTTTGAGATCGCGATGGATGAGGCGGAAATGGAGGAGATCGACCTCGACGAGATCGCCACGCTGGGCGCCGAAGTCGAGGAGTTGGAACGGGACGACGAGGGCAATTACCTGGCCGGCCGGCCGGTGGTGATCGACCACATCCTCGAAGCCGCCCGGGAGACACTTGATGATATGGATCTCGGTATCCATCTGCAGGATATTCTTATCAAGCAGCTCAATTATACGAGCGAGATTGAGGAAACGGTTTTCGCGCAGATGAATGCGGAGCTTAATAAGATCTCCGCCGGTATCCGGTCCCACGGACAGCGACGCGCGGAAGAACGGCTCGGGGAGATGGAACGTGAGCTGGCGACCATCAACAGCCGGGCGCTCGAACGTGCGGCGAGGATCCGCGGGCAGGCCGACGCGGAAGCCACCACGACCTATGCGGATGCCTATAACCGGGATCCCCATTTTTACCAGTTCCTGCGGACGCTGGAGACTTACGAAGATATTCTTGGCGACAACAGCAGGCTCGTGATCGGCACCGACAGTCCGCTTTTCGGTCTTTTTAAAGACCTGGCCACGATGGAGATTGATGTGGAGGAATTGCGGGATGGGAACCGGGACGACGATTGAGTCCCGGTGGTGGAAAGCGGCCCGGGAGCGCGCAGGTCCCGCCCTCAGTGAGTGTGGCGGGGGAGCGCGCGACCCCGGAAGGACGGTTCACTCAATTGCGTACCGGAGACTTTTTGTTTCGATCCCCCTTCTGAAAGAGCTCGCACACGCTTCAGGGTAGGACCGGCTTTATGCCGCGAACCAGCCGTTATTCGACGCGGCAAAGAGACCCGCAGCGATCGGGATCGCCCGCATGACCAATCGATTTTATAACGCTTTCGATACAGAGGCGCTGGAAGCGAAGAATATTTCCGATTACAGGAGCCCCTTTCAGATCGATCGCGACCGGATCATTTATTCCAACTCCTTCCGGCGGCTTCAGTCGAAAACCCAGGTTTTTCTTTCGGGGGAGTATGATTTTTACCGGACCCGCCTCACCCACTCGATCGAAGTCGCCCAGATCGGGCGTTCCATCTGCCATTTCCTGAGGGCGAGCGGCGATCCGTTGGGGCCGGATTTTTTCGTGGATCCGGAGCTGGTGGAGGGCGTTTGTCTGGCGCACGATCTCGGGCATCCCCCGTTCGGTCATTCGGGAGAGCGGGCTCTGCACGACCTGATGCGGGAACGGGGCGGGTTTGAGGGGAATGCCCAGACCCTGCGCATCGCTACCGAGACTATTTATCAGAACGAGTCGGGAAGTCGCGGCATGAAACCGACCCGGGCTTTCCTGGACGGCATTCTGAAATACAAAAAACTTCACTCCGAGCTTTCCGATCCCGATAACCACTTCATTTACGATGAGCAGGCCGGATATCGCGACTTCGTTTTCGCATCCCGAAAAATTCCGGAAGCCTGGGCCCGGGGGACCGACTTGAACCGGCTGAAGAGTATCGAATGCCAGGTGATGGACTGGGCCGACGATACCGCCTATTCGCTCAACGACATTGTCGACGGGGTTCGCGCGGGGTTTCTGACCACGGAGAAAATCCGTCAGTGGAGCGAGACGGCTATGCTCGACGCTGCCGGGAAACAGCCGATTGAAGACCTGTTGAGGGCCGTTCGCGAGGACCGGCTGGAATCTGTATTCAGCCGGAAAATCGGAGAGTTTATCCAGGCGGTACGGCTCATACCGGCCGAGACCTTTTTGTCCGACCTCTCGAATCGCCACCGTTTCGTTCTCAAGGTGGATCCGGCGATCGCGGCGCAGGCGGAGGTATACAAGCGACTCGCCTTCGAAGTGATCTTTCGCTCCCCGCAGTTGCAGCAGATTGAGTACAAGGGGGCGTTTGTCCTGAAGCGGCTTTTTGAGGCCCTCACGGAAAATTACCTGGACACTCCCCGGCGGCCGATTGCCTTTCTGCCGGTGGCGGTGGCGGCGCTGGTTGAACGGGAGAACGATCCCTCCCGCCGGATCCGGCGACTGGCCGACTACCTGGCGGCGATGACCGACAGCGCCGCAATCCGCACCTACAAACGGCTTTTCGATCCCGATTTTGGATCCATTACGGAAATAACCTGATAGATTCAGCGGGCCCCGGATTTATAATTGAGGATTTCCGGGGAAAACCTCATAAGGAAACCATGCCGAAAATCGACACCGATCAAGTTGCGATGATTCTGAGCCAGAATGAGCTCCCCCAGCCCACGGTTGAGCGGATCATGAAGGACATCCAACGACAGCTCGAGGAAGAGCAGCAGCAGAAGGAGGCGGAGAAGGAGCCGAAGAAAAAACGCCAGTTTGTCATTCTGCTTTCCGATCCGGAGGGCGAGCTGCCGAAGAAGGACCTCGTCGGATGGGTCGTTCAGATTCCCGAAGAGGAGAGTCCGCTGAGCACCCAGGAACGGATCCAGCGGGCCGCGTACGAGTTCAACGCCAGTCCGCGCGGCCGGAAGCTGCCGGCTCTGAGTGTCGGGGAAGCTATCGAGAGCGTGAGCGCGAAATTCTTCAAGGAACAGGAGATTGCCATCAAAACCAAGGTGCCGGTTCTGGCCTTGCGCACCGATAACAAGCTCCCGACCGAGTGAGGGGAGAGGAAGAAAAATCGGAAAGGGAAAAGCGGAAAGCGGAAAGCGGAAAGCGGAAAGGGCACACGGATCCGGACCAAACGAATAACACCGCCACAGCGGCCCCGCCGCTCACTTCGCGTACTTTGCGGTTAAAAATAGCCGGCGCCGGGGGGCGGCGAACCAGCTAAAAAGGCGATAGGAGTTCATTTACAAGACTTAGAATGCCGTCCGAACACACTTTTATTGTTCCGGAAGGAATTCACCGGGAACGGGCGGACAAGGTGCTTGCATCGGCTTTTCCCGAGTTCAGTCGAACGGCCCTTCAACGGGCGTTTGATGCCGGACTGGTCTTTCGCGATGATACCTGTATCGGCAAGCGGGAAGGCGTCTCCGCGGGAGAACCTCTCAATTTTTCCCTCCCTGAAGCAAGGCCTTCCGAGTTGAAGGCGGTGTCCATGTCGCTCGATATCCTGACCGAGGATGAGCATTTCCTTGCGGTCAACAAACCGAGCGGCCTGGTGATACACCCGGGTGCCGGAACGGGCGAGGACACGCTGGTGCACGGACTTCTGGCACATTGCAGGGGCAGCCTCAGCGGCGTCGGCGGTGTCGAGCGTCCGGGCATCGTTCACCGCCTGGACAAGGAAACGTCGGGGATTGTCCTGGTCGCCAAGACCGATCGCGCGCACCGGGAACTGGCACGCCAGTTCAGTGATCGGGAGGTGAAGAAGCACTACCTCGCGCTGGTGGCCGGCGTGCCGGAACTCCTGTCGGGGACCCTGCGCGATGCGATCGGGCGCCATTCGGTTCACCGGCATAAAATGGCGGTCCAGCCCGAGGGAAAAGGCCGGGCCGCCCACACCGAGTGGGAACGGGTGGAGGTCTACGGCGCGCAGGCTTCATTGCTGCGATGCCGTATCCTGACCGGGCGCACCCACCAGATTCGCGTGCACCTGAGTTCACGCCGACACCCGCTGCTGGGCGACGCCGTTTATGGCTACCGTACCCGTGACGAGACGTTCCCGGAGCCGCGGCGAATCATGCTCCACGCGGAAACCCTGGGCTTCCGGCATCCGGCGACCGGGGCAGCCATGACGCTGACGGCTCCGTTACCCGCGGATTTCAGGGAAATGATCGAAGCGTTGAAGCGGATCGCGGGGAGCGGGGCGAAAGAGGGACGAGGGTAAACGTTGTCGGCCCTCGATCCCCTCCGGCCTTACTCGCCTTTGACCTTTTTTGTCAGGTTCGCGAGTTTGACTTCGAGAGATTTCACCCGGCTCTCGAGTTTGTGGAAATCTTCTTCGCTGACCGGCTTTTCCTTCTGCCACCAATCGCGGAGGGTCTGGTTGATCTCCTGGGTTGTCGATTCGAATTCCTTGCGGCTTTCCTCGACAATCTTCTCGGCCATTTTCTCGGCCTCCTGCCTTGAGATTTTCCCTTGCTCCACCATTTCATGAAGCATGTTCTGGACGTGCTCCTTGGTGATGACTGTGGCGCCGATTCCGGCGTAAACGGCTTTTTTCAATATATCCAACATGTGCGGGCTCCTTTGGGAATGGTTTTATGCTACTCAAGAAGTGGCCTAAAAGGGCTTCATTTTCAAGCAATTACTTGCAATTCGCAGCGGCGGGAGGAGGCGTCCGGCCTATTGGGCTTCCTGGGGAAGGTAGACCGTAAAGGTGCAGCCGTTGCCGGGCTGTGTTCTCAGGCGGACCGCTCCGCGGTTCCGTTTGACCAGCCGGGAGACGATGGCAAGGCCGAGCCCGGTTCCCTTGTCGGCTTTTTTGGTCGTGAAATACGGTTCGAAGATATCCTCGATAATGTCCTCCGGAATGCCTTGTCCCTTGTCGCTGATTGAGATGGCGACATAAGCGTGCTTGGGATCGAGAATGTCTCCATTAATGATGCGCTCGTTGGGGCCGTCCCTGAATTTTTGGGCTTCCGGAAGCTTGTCGAGTTTCCGGGCATCCACGGTAACCTTCTGGGCACCCGAGGAACTCTGCAGCGAATTGGTCACCAGGTTCAGGAGGATCTGCATCAGTTCCGAACCGTGGATGAAAACAGACGTATCCTCCTGCAAATGTTCGATACTGACCATCGCCTCTTTGACGGCCGGGTGTACCTTGATCAGTTCCTTCAGGTCCTGCAGGATCAGGTTGACGGAGATGAGCTGTCCATCGGGGGCGTCGCGGCGAATCAGTTCCAGGTGGCGGTTCGATATGGAGCAACAGACCCGCACCTGCTGGGCTACCGTGGTCATGCTTTCCCGAACTTCCTCCAGCTCCTGGCCCGTCAGTTTCGACATCTCGCCCAGCCGGTGCATCAGCAGGTCGACGTACCCCCTGATGATGGTCAGCGGATTGTTAATGTCGTGAAGCACCCCGGCATAAACCTGTGAGGAGGTGCGTGCCATCTCTTCCTGCATCATCAGGTTTTCGAGGTCCGCCTGGAGCGAGTCCAGCCGATGTACGGACTCGGCGACATCCTCGGAGAGACGGCGGCTCTTCATGGCGTTGTCCACCGCCGTCCGCATGGCTTTAACGTTGAAAGGTTTGCCGATGTAATCGTGGGCGCCGTGTCTGAGGGCCTGCCGTGCCGTCTCCAGCGTCTCGTAGGCGGTCAGCATGATGACTTCCGTGTTCTTATCGATTTCCTTAAGCGCTTTGAGGACTTCGATACCGGACATGCCGGCCATCCGGATATCTAGAATGACCGTGTGGGGAGGAGTTTCCCTGGCGAGGGCAACGGCTTCCTCCCCGGAGTTGGCGAGGAGAACCCGGTAACGCTCTTCAAAGACGATCTTCAAAGACTCCCGGGGACCCTCCTCGTCGTCGACAATCAGCAGCGTTTCTTTTTCTTGATCTGTCATAGCGGCTAAAATGAAATTCCGACCGACCCGGTAAAGGCGTTTACGATCGCTTGATAATCCCCGTCCGCGGGACCTTCGTCCCCTCCGTCGCTGCCGCGCACCCGGCGTGTCGAGGAATAGCCGAATTGGTAGCCGAGATTCCAGCTCACATCACCGTTGCTCCAACCCACCCCGGCCATGCCAAGGTGCCGGTCGTCTTCGGGAACCGCAGGGGTGTAGTGATCGTCGGGGACCGTATTCTCACTGAACATATAGCCCACGCTGATGTGAAAATCGTTTTCAAAATACCGGGTGACGCCGGCTTTGTAAACAATGCTTTCCTCCCATTGGAACACCAGTTCCTCGTCGCCGCTCTGGTCCCTACGCATCGTGACCGTGTCGAGGACGCTCCAATCCGTCCACTCGAGGTTCGCTTCGAGGTTCCAGTGTTCCCTGGGGCGGAAGGAGTATCCGATTACTGCGGATTTGGGGAACGGCAGATTGAGTGCGGCACGTTCTTCAGCATCGATCCCGGCGGCGGGAACGCGCGTGGTGGCGATGCCCTGAAGGGACGATCGCGTCGAACTGCGATAGGCGAGGCCGAAGGCGTGCCGCTCGGCCGGCGCCCAGCGCACTCCCAGAGTGTAACCGAAAAACTGATCCCTTCCGTCGAAGCGGAATTCGTCGCCGTTTGCGAGGGGATGGCCGGACTCGAAGATACCTTGCCGCAGATCGAGCTGGGCGTCGTTGATAGTGAGGCCGCCGCCAATCGAAAGGGTCGGATTGATTTCCCAGGCGAGCACCGGCGTAATCTGCCGGTATTCCAGCCTGGACCGGGTCGCGACGGTGCGGAAATCGGTATCATCGGGCCAGTCGTTCACCAACCCGAAGGGGGCATAGGCGCCGATCCCGAAGGTGAGCGGTGTGGTCTCGATCGGGACCGTAATGTAGGCGTTGGGCACAGCCTTGAAGCCGGCTTCGTTGGTGAAGCTTTCCCCGGTTTGGCTGCTGCGGTAATCGGCGTCGAAATCGATCGCGTACACACCCGCCTGCATCGAGACGGCGGAGACCTGGGTGATGCCGGCCGGGTTGTAATAGACGGCGGCGGGCGTATCCGCTGTGGCCGCGAACGCATTGCCCCGCGCGGAGGCATGAGCGTCCATGTCGACCAATCGGAAGCCGAGCCCCGAGCCGGTCGTGGCGGAGGTTAAGAGAAGCAGCGCGGCCGCGGAGAATTGAATCGGCGTTTTTGTCATGATAGTGGGAGGGTAGCCCGAATCCTGTTGGCGTGTTGTTTGTCCTGGGTGATCTGGAGTGAGCCTCCGTGCGATCGCAGAATTTTTTCCGCCACCGTGAGGCCGAGGCCGACTCCGACATTCCGGGTCGTGAAAAACGGTTTCAGGGCCTCTTCGGCGGCTTCCGGGCTGAAGCCGGCGCCCTGGTCCAGGAAGTCCACGGTGACCAGGCTGTTGCCCTCCGGGCCGCTCTTGATCTTGTTCCTGATGGCAATCTCGGGCGTTTCGCCTTCGGATTGCAGGGCATTGAGCAGGATCTCCATGCAGGCGTACCTCAAGGTCGAAAGATCGCCCCGGATCCGGCAGTCGGCGAAGGACGGATCCCACTGGAGGATGCCGCCTTTTCCGCAAAAGTGACGCGCTTCGGCGAACGCTTGCTTCACCAGTTCTTTCAGGGATCCGGTACGATCGGTGCCGTTGCGGCTTTGCGAGAGGAGCAGCATCTGGTCGGCGAACCGCGAAATCCGCCGGATCTGGCGGTCCATGGTTTTGTCGAGGGAGTTCCGGAAGCCTTCTTTGTCGAAGTCGCTTTCGAGCAGTTGGTGATGCGTGCTCAGAGGAACCAGGGCATTGCGGATCTCGTGGGCGAAGCGTTCCGCGATCAGGGCAATGGTCTGGGCGTTGTGGGATTCGATCTCGACTTTCTTTGCCTTCTCGATCTGGGTGAAGTCTTCCATGAGCAGCATGGTGGCCGTTCCGGACTCGAGGTTTCGAGTCTGCAGGGGGAAGATCGAGATGCGGAAGATGCGATTGTCGCCGGGAAAGTCGGCGAACATGAAAGGGGCAATGTCGTGCCCTTTCTGGACGACTTCATACAACTGGCAGGCGATCGTCGGCGGCAGGTCGGAGAATGCGACGGGCTCGTCCGGCTTTTTCTGCATGAAATCGTGAAGCGCCGGGTTGGCGTGCAGGACCTGCAGTTCGGGCGACATCACCAGGCAACCGCTCTTGAACTGGGCGATAACATCCGAAATCAATTCATGATTGCTGGCGAGCTCTTCATGAAGCCAGTTGTTCCGTATGGCCAGCCCGAGTTCCTCCATCAGGTGAAAAAGCAGTTGCAGTTCTTCGTCGCTGAAGTGCGCACCGGTGAGGCGGCCTCCTATGAGGGCGAGGCCCAGGCACCGCTCGCGGTCGACGATGGGGATGGCGACTTCGCAACCGAGCAGTTCGAATTCCCGGTTGATCTCGTAATTCTCCTCGGAGAACAGATTGGTCTCGTAATCGGCTTTAAGAATCTGGCCGCTTCGTGCCACCGTCCCGCCGATGCCGCCGGCCAGGTTGAGTTGAAAATACTGGAAGAGGTCGACTTCGATTCCTATCGAACAGATGCATTCGAGATCGGTGTCTTCTTCGTGCGGAGGCGTGAGACCCGGAAACGGCAGGTCGGGTTTCCGCAGCAGGATCGCCACCCGGTTGACGCTGATGACCTCGCGCAGCTTCAAAATGAACTGGTGAACAAAGGATTTCAGGTCGAGGGAGTACGAGAGGATGCGCGAGAAATCGCGCATGATCTCCAGCGCTGAGGCGGGCAGGGCCGGGCCCGGGCCGCGGGACGGGGGTGCCGGGACGAATGAGGCTGTGGCGCCGGCTTCCGGCCTGGTGACCTGCTTCGGCCGCGTTCCTACGGCCGGGCGCAGGTGTTTTTCGAGGATCCGGTTCACAAGCGGGCCGCGCAAGGGCTTCCGGAAAATGAAATCGGCCCCCTTCAGGTAGGCTTCCTCCTCCCAGACCGGCTCCTTCTCATCGGTGCAGATGAATAGTCCGACCGCCGGGGAGTTGCGACGTATAGCTTCAACGGCGCTGACGACGGACAGGTTCTTCAGGCCGGTATCAACCAGGCAGGCTTCGGGGTGGGCGCTTTTCAGGAGGGGGAGGGCTTTGCTGAGGGAGGAGAGGGGGTGAAGGCGAAATTCGTTCTCGGGAAGAAGCACTTTGAGCGATTCCTGGAAACCGCTGTCTTCAGTTATGACGAGGATATGAATCATTTCGTGCGGTTGGAGAGAGCCGATTTTTTAATAAATGGTTTCTATCCATAGTGCAACACTCGTTCTTGGCGGACATTCACTTTGTGTTGACCCTGCGAAGAATCAGGCAGGCGTTGCTGCCGTCCAAGCCGGCGTTCAGGTTGACCGCGACCTCGACCGGATAGCGGCGTTCCCTCAGCGGGACAAAATCGAGATTACATTCCAGGTCGGGCGTGTGGAGGTTGATCGTCGGGGGGATCGCCCGGTTCTTGATCGCCAAAGCACAGATCACCGTCTCGACCGGCCCGGCCGCCCCCGCCCAGTGACCGGTGACCGGCTTGGTTGAGCTGATCTGCAGGCGCTCGGCGTGGGAGCCGAATGCCTTCTTGATAGCGAGCGTCTCGGCGAGATCATTCTTCGCGGTCGCGGTCCCGTTTGCATTGAGGTAATCAACCTTTCCGGGATGGACCTTCGCGCGATGCAGCGCCTTTTCAAGCGAACCGAACTGCGGCAGGTCCTCCGGGGTGCCGTTGGCGCCGTCGAAGCTTCGACCGTGCGCCAGAATCTCCGCGTAAATCGGCGCTCCCCGGTTCAGGGCGAACGACAGTTCTTCGATGACCAGGAAAGCCGCCCCTTCCCCCAGGATGAACCCGTCCCGATTTCCGGCGAACGGTTTCATGGCACGGGCGGGTTCCTCGGTTTCGCGACTCAGGTGGTGCGAGGCGCAAAGGATCCCCCACAGTCCGGCGGTTATCGGCGCCCCGCCCGCGCCGGCCACCGCGACATCGGCGTCGTCGTCCCGAATCAAACTGAATGCCTGTGCGATCGTCTCGGTGCCGGTGGAAGCGCCGGTGAGTAAGGTCTGGGTATGGGCGCTGATTCCCAATTCATGGGCGATCGCCGCAGCGGAGCCCCCGGCCTGGGCGTTGAGCAAGGCGCGGAGCGTCCCGTTGTTCCGCCCCTCGCGTCCCGAAAATTCTTCCACCGACTGATCCTGTTGGCCCCGCCCCGGTGTCGAGCCGGCGACGATTCCGATCCGGTCGGGGGAGACGCGGCTCAGGTCGATGGCCGCGTCGCGTGTCGCCAGCCTCGCCGCGGCAATTCCGTACTGCGTGGCGGGGGGCGTGCTGTTGGCCAGCGCGGGGGCCAGATAGTCCGCCGGATTAAAGCCGCGCAGTTGGCAGGCCACTTTGGACGGAAGGCCGGAGGTGTCGATCCGGCTGACGAAGGACGCCGCGCTTTGGCCGGTGCGGAGATGGGCCCAGAAGGTGTCGAGGTTGAAACCGTTGGGGGCGATAACTCCGATTCCGGTAATGACGACTCTTCTGTTCCAGGATTCCATGTGGGTTGAAGATTCGTGCCTGATTCGGGTGAAAGGTTCCTGAGCGGCTTGAAACGAGGCGACTTGGTCCAGATAAATTCATTTGGCTGAAGAATGCCCGAATTCGCGAGCCAATAAAAGGCGGAGTGCCTAATTTTTTTGAAGGGGTCGCAGCCCGAGGCTGCCGAAGGCCAGAACGCTTCGGCTGACCGCCCCTTTCTTCAGGCAGGCGATGTCTGACAAGCTCTCCTGCCCGTCTTCATCCGGAAGTTGGAACTGGAAGCGGAAAAGGCCTCCCGGGGTTTTCCGATAAAGGCTGCCCGGGTTGAGCCGTGCCGGGACGGTTTCTTCGAGGGGGGTGTCGGGACGGGTGGGAAACGGAAAGTTGAGGTTGTTCACTTCGGTCCGCGGGTTGCCGGTCGAAGCGAGTGTTCCGGCAAACCGGGCTGAAATCGCGGCGGCGGCCTCCAGCGACGTGCGGGTTTCGGGATCCAGTGCGTTCGGGTCGGCCTTGAGTCGCTGAAAGGCTTCCGCCGGAAGGTGCTGGGAAAGGGCGAGAGCGGGGATTCCCAACAGCGCCCCTTCGAGTGCGGCGGCCACGGTTCCGGAATTCAGGATGAGCGGCAGGCCCGCGTTGAGGCCGATGTTGATTCCTGAGACAACCAGGTCGGGGCGATTGGGCAGCAGATGGGCAATCCCCAGATTGACGCAGTCGGACGGAGTGCCGTCGACCGCCCACGCGGGACAGGGAAAGGTCTCGATTCTCCGGACGGCCACATCCCGGTACCGGCTCATGGCTTTCCCGATCCAGCTCTGTTCATCCGCCGGCGCGACTGCGCAGACATCGGCAACCTCGTTCAGCGCGAGCACCAGCTGCCGGAAAAACGCGGCGTCGACGCCGTCGTCGTTTGTGACCAGAATGGTGGGAGGCGGCATGTGCCGTGACGGGGTCGGCTGGCAGCCGGTCGGACTTCGGCGGTAGCCTAAGCCCGACAGACTCCTAGTTTTCGATTCGCACCTCCGGGGGGTTCGCGTAATCGTTCCAGAGGCGTTCCAATTCCGTTGCGTCGGCTTCGCCGTCCATCACCGCGAAACGGTAGCGGGCGGTATAGGGGGAGTCCGGCGTGATCTCCCAGTCGCCCAATTGGGAGGGCGCATAGCAGAAGAAGGGTTCGCGGGGATGCAGGCGAACCGGTTGCGGGAAACGGAAGTTGTCGGGATGGCAGAATATGGCGATGCCCGTTCGTTCGCCGTCGACGTCGCCGCTGATGTGCGTCCAGCGGGTTCGTGTGCCGTTGCCTTCCCGCCGGTCGGTCTCGCCTTCGGATGTCAGGAAGTGGGTGTTCTCTTCGCCCACCCAGTCCTCGTGACCCCGGAATCCGAGACCGCCGTAGTGATGCTCGACCAGAATGAGCGGGTCGGGGGTCGCGGTTTCCTGGTGTGATTTGAGATCGAAGAGCCGATACTCCCTCTCGGCGTCAGCGGTCTGGTAAAGGGCGACTTCCCAGGTCTCGTTCAGAGCGACCACCGGCTCGTCGCCCGACAGATCCAGAAACCGGTGACGCGACCGGAAGCCGCCATGCACCGGACCGCTCCAGGTCTTATCGATCTCTTCGAACTCGACCTTTCCGGTTTCGGAGTGCATGTTCCAGAAGTCGGGAGAGCGTCCCTGAAATCGCGTGCGTGTCCACGGAGACCAGATGCCCTGGTGGTGGGTGTGACGCTCCGGATAGCTGGCGGTCACGGTTCGCCCGGAAGGACTCAACACCGGGTGCAGGAAGCCGCCGCGCTTGAGGACGGGGTTGATGTCGGGCCTGGGGAACGGCCGCTCTTCGGCCTGATAGTACAGAGCCGGCGTTCCGTGGACCGTGAAACGGAGGCGCCCTCGGTCTTCAACGACTTCAACCCAGGGGCTGACGTTGTCGGTCGGGGCTTTCCCGGCCAGGCGGAAGGTGGCTTTCGCGCCTTGTTCCAGATAGGGAAGCAGGAAAGCAGCTTGACCGTCCTTCGAAACCTGGAGGGGGATCCGCTTCCCGTCCGCGTTTTCCAGGGCGCGGGAGTCACGGGCTCCTTCCGGGAGCTCGAAGGTGACCACGGTGTCGCGCCGTTCGTAATCCCCGGCTGAGACCGTAATTCTGAGCGATTCCGCCGAAAGGAGACAAGCGGGAGCGACGGCCATGGCAGCAACGGCGAGCGAAGTGAATGTGGAGTTTCGCATGACAAGCTTTTATGCCGCAAGCACAAGTGTTCTTCAAGGGAATTCTCGGGGATCGCGTTCGGTTGTGTCCAAAGTCGAACACACTTGCAACAGACCGCGAATCTCTTCTTCCGGACCTTCGTGGTGCTGTTCTCCGGCCAGTTTCAGGGCGGCATCCAGGAAGGGGCGGGCGCGATCCTTGCGGCCCAGTTCGAGGTAGGCTTTTCCCAGCAGGATCCTCGGAACCATCCATTCCGGTTTCTTTTCGGCGCAAAAGGTGAGGGGGACGATCGCTTCGGCGTACTGTTTTTCCGCGAAACAGGCCTGGCCGAAGCTGAACTGAAAAAGCTCGTTGTCAGGGTCCTTTTCCACCCGTTTTCTGTGTTCCGACAGGTTCATGGCTAATCAATGAAGACAGCGACAGCGGTGGCGTTGTCACGGCCTCCGCGTTCGTTCGCAAGGTCCACCAGTTCCCGAACGATGCTCTCCGGTGTGGCCGCCGCGAGCATGCGCGGGTGGATTTCCTCCGCGGTAATGGCCAGGGTGATACCGTCGGTGCAGAGGAGCAACCGGTCCCCGGAAGCCGGCTGGTAGGCGTAGGTGTCGATCTCGAGATCCTCGATCTGTCCCAGGCAGCGGGTGAGAACGTGGCTGTGCCGGCGCGGGATGGGCACCAGGGGATTGTAGTCGGGACGGTTCCGGATTTCCTCCTCCAGGGTGTGGTCCCTGGTCAGTTTTTCGAATCCGTCGGAACGAAAGCGGTAGACGGCGGTATCACCGACGTGGGCGATATCGAGTGACTCTTCGCCGAGCGCGACCGTCGTCATCGTCGTGCCGATTCCCGTGTCCGGACTCAGACTTTTTCCCAGCAGCAGGATCTCGAGGTTCATTTTCCCGAACAGCGTCTTCATGTTGAGCAGAACGCGTCCCCGGCCGAGTTCCTTTTCCAGTAGCTCAACAGTCAGTTGGCTGGCGCGCGCTCCTTCGGGAAGTCCCCCCAGCCCGTCGGCAACGGCGAATACCGACTGACGTTCGTCGATCAGGTACGCGTCTTCGTTTCGTTCGCGAACGCGTCCGATGTCACTCAAGCCGTAACTGCTGACATGCATTGAAGATCGACTTTCTTCAGTCGTTCCCTTCGACCGTGTCGCCCACGTTGACGAAACGGTACTCCCGGTCGAGCCGCAGGATCACGCCCCGCTCTTCCACTTCGTAAAGGGTGACGCCTTCGATTTCATCCCCTTCGGCGATCAGCTCGCCGTTGATGATCGCCTCACCGGTTGCGAGCAGGACCCTCTCTATGTGGAGCCTGGGCCAGCCGTTTTCTTCGTCCGGTTCGGCCGGAACGGGCTCGCCGGGTTCAGCCGGTTCCGTCCTTTCGGGATCCTCCGGTTCCGCCATCGCTTCTTCAGCGGTTTCGCGGATCCGTTTGACCTCATCGGCGGAAACGGAGAGCGACAGGAGCAGCCGGGTAGCGTCCGCGTCCGCGCGCAAGTCTTCCAGAAAAGCGGGGGGGTCTTCCATTTGCCCGCCGGCAGTCATGTGAAGCATCGGCAGAATTTCCTCGTTCAGCGCTTCCTGCAGCGTTCGGGCGTCGTTCTCATTTCCGAGCTCGACTACCAATTGCAGTGCCAGTGAACTGTCGGCCCGGATTCCCATCGAGGCGGTCCTGAGCGACGCCAGGGCCGCGGCCGCGGGCCCCAGGGGAACAGGAGACTCCTCGAGGCCCTCCCGCAGCCGCGACTGTATCCGCGGGCTGAGCGCGGCAACCAGCCACGCCTGGCTGCCCTCGGCCAAATGATCCTTGCTCTCTTGAATGGCCTCGGGAAGCTGGGTCTCCCGGCGCGAATCGAGTTTCTCGAGAGTGGCGCGGAGGGAGTCGTAGTCCCCGAAATACAGCGTTGAGCCGTCCTCGCCGTGTTCGAAGAGGGCCGCGCTTACGGTGAGTTCCGTGTCCGGCACCGGGAACTCCAAAACCGGGCGGTCGCCGATTTCCGAGCGGCGCAGAGCCCCGCGCTGATCTTCATCGAGCACTTCGTTCAGGGCGTTTTCGAGACGGTCGAGGCTGAGGGAAGTCCGGAGCTTGAGGGCGCCGGCAAGCCCCGCACGTTGCGGGTTGTTTTGCGGGAGGGCCTCGAGATCCCTTATCGATAGCAGGCCTTCAATCACGTCTTCCCGCCGGATCCCCAGGGCTTCCCGGAATCGATTCAGCTCCGGCGGGACCGTTTGCCGCATGGAATCGTCGTCGCCCACGTTCCGGGCGAATTCCGAGTTCTCCATGTCCTGGAAATGAACGTACAGGACCAGTTCGGAGTCGTCGAGCGCGGCCGCTTCAACCGCGCCCTCGGGGGAGGTGAAAAAGTAATAGTAAATACCGTACCCGAGCCCGCCAAGGGCCACCAGGAACAGGAGCAGGAGGAACGCGTCCAGCAGTTTGTGTTTTCTCGTCTTCATCGGATTCGCTTGCCGTGTGGATTTCAGGGACCGGATTCCAAGGCTTATACAAAGTCTATCGGGCGGTGCCGACAATAAAAATAACTCGACCCGGAACCGCGCGCGGGGCGAGGGGCCAGAGGGCAAATGACTCAGGCCGCCCGTCAAATCGGGGTCGACAATGGCTTCGCGTAGAGTGAGAGTGAGGGTGGGTGGGGCCTTGCCCGGATTTTGTTACAACAACCGACGTTCTTTAATCTTCACGGTATGATCATTCCATTGCTTCGGAGGATTGCGGTGTTCGCCCTCGGGGTGTTCCTCGTGTTTCTTATCTTGTCGTATGTCTTCGCGCATTTGACCGAGACATTCTTTGAGTTTCCGCTGCCGTACTTCCTGGCCGGCGTGGCCGCGGCGGTCGCCTGCGCGGTCCTGCTCTTGCGCAACGCGTATAAAAACGACGACTACCTCACCGGGTGGGACGAGAGGGCTTTCCTGGTGATTTCGTCCCTGTTCTGTCTGGCGTTGAGCGCCGCGTCATTGGCCGCCCAGTTGCTGCTGTTGCGGCACGGCTTCTGGGGGTTGGTTCTTTTCGGGTACGTTCCTCTGGCGGCCGCGCTGATCTACGTGGCGGCGGCGGCGCTGCGATTCAAGGAGGCCGGGGAATTCCCGAAGGAGTATCCGGAGTATACGAAGAAGCAGCGGGCGAAGCGCGCGAGTCAGGGCCGTCGCGAATGGGCCGCCGCGGCCGCCGCGCTCGCGGTGGCCGCGGTCTCCCTCTACCAGGTGTTCCCGGAGGAGTTGCCGCTTGTCGAGGCCGAGGACGAGGATCGGGCGGAACCCCGCGCGGAGCTCCGCCCCCGGGATTTCGAGGGGGACTGGAGCTCTCCGGCTTTTCTGTTGCGGTTGGCCGAAGCCGGACATGCCGAAGCGCAGTACCTTCTCGGACAGGTTTACTACGATGAGGACCACCCGAAGTACTGGAAGACCCCGGAACGGGCGGTCCGCTACCTCGAACAGGCCGCTGCGCAGGGACACGTCGATGCGGCCGTTGATCTCGGTTACATCTACCGGGACGGCTACGGAGAGATTCAGGATGATGCCCGGGCCTTTGAGTATTTCATGAAGGCTGTCGAAGCCGGGAATGCGGTCGCCCAAAGGGAGATCGCGGGCCTGTATCGCTTCGGAAGAGGCGTGGAGGCGGACGAAACCGCTGCCTATCGCTACCTCGTGAAGGCCGCGGAAAGCGGCGACACGCAGGCCGAAACGGAGTTGGCCGAAGCTTATCAGCGGGGGCGCGGGGTCGACCGGGATCCGGAACAGGCTTACTTCTGGTTCTCCCGGGCCGCCCGCGGCGGCCATCCCGCCGCCCAGAATGACCTCGCGCTCAGTTACCTTAGGGGTATCGGGGTGGAACGCGATCCCGAGGAGGGCGTCCGCTGGCTCGAGCGGGCCGCCGAACAGGACTTTCAGCCGGCCGTATTCAACCTGGGAATGCTCTACTACCGGGGCAGTTACGTTTCGACCGATTACGACCTCAGTTACCACTACCTTTCCAGGCTCGCCGACGCAGGTCATGTGCTGGGGCATTTCTATCTGGGGTCGCTTTACTACGAGGGGCGCGGGGTTGCCCGGGACAGGGAGAAGGCGTACAGTCAGTTTCAAGCCGCCGCCGCCAGAGGACACTTGCCGAGTATGATGAACCTCGCGGGCCTCTACCTCGAGGGGGGCGGTGTCCAGCGCGATCTGGAGAGAGGCCTCGGCTACATGGAGAGGGCCGCCCTTCGCGGCCTGGCGGGCGCGCAGTGGCGCATGGGGAAAATCTTCAACGAGGGGACATTCGTCATGCGCGATCCGGTCGTGGCTCAGAAATGGTTTCTACTGGCTGCCGACCAGGGGCATCAGGAAGCCAAAAGCATGAGCGACGCCCTCGACGAGGAGCTCAGCCGGGAGGACCGGGAAATGGCTCGAACCCTGGCGAATCGTGCGGCGACCCAGTGACGTGGTGGCGAGGGGCGAGGGGCGAGGGGCGTGGGGCGAGGGGGCGAAATTGCCTCAGTCGCCAACTTTGAGGTTTGACAGGGCGGATGGCCGAACACATTCTATGTGCGTCACTTCAGATCCTAATCAACAATCCTACACAAGCGTATCCCCTACTATGAAAATGATCCCCTCCTTTCTGAAACGCCCGGTCCTCCTGGCGTTTGCCGCCGCGTTGGTGTCGAGTCCCGCCTACGCACTTACCGTCCACGTTGATGAGGACTTCTCGGAGGCGGTGCCTCCGGACCAGCTCCCCGGTGCCTGGGAGATTCCGTCGACTCACGCCATCACCGATAACACGAATCCGGAAAACTGGACAATCACCGACGACCCCCCCGCCGATGGCACCAGTATTTGGATACGCGGCGGCAACGTGATTCTGGGGGATGACGACGCCGGCGAATGGCTGGCCGTCACGGCCTCCGACGAGGAGCCGATTGTTTTCCGGGTCAGTATTTATGATTTCATGGAGGAGCCTGACAATGACGACGATGTGGCTACGCAGAGCTATGTTCAATTGGGCGACCTGGATCAGACGATCCTCCTGGCCGTGGGCGTGTTCGCGCAGGACGAGCGTTACGAGGTGCGCAGTTGGCCGGGCCACAACTGGTTTACGCTCGATGCGGAACGCAGTGAAGGCTGGCACACGTTTACGTTTGTGGTGCGGGAGGATACCTTTGACGTGTACGTCAACGAGGATCCGTTCGACGAGGGGGCGGCGCCCGACCCGAACGCCACCAACCGCACCTGGGCCGGAGGTGCCGAGTTCGGCTGGATCGACCTGGGCGGGAATTTCTCAACCACCGCCGAGGCTTTTATGTACGATAATGTCTACTTGGCCAACGACCCGGCTGCCGCGCGTACCATCGATATCGTCGAGCAGCCGCAGGGCGGAGAGGTGCCGTTTGGGTTTGATTTTGACTTGAGCGTGGTGGCCGAAGCCGACACGTCCCTGACGTATCAGTGGCGCAAAGACGGGGCGGATCTGGATGACGCCGATCCCCGCGTTTCGGGCGCCACTTCCGACACCCTCACGATCAGTGAAGCCGAGTTCGAGGATTCCGGAAACTATCGGGTTTTCGTCTCCGACGAGAGCCAGACCGTACCCAGCGAGGTGGCCGCCATCGACGTCCAGCCGTTTGTTTTCGTCGAGTCTCCCGAAACCCTCCAATTGGAAGAGGGCGGGACCGCCGTGTTTTCCGTGGAGGTTTCCGGCGAGGAAACCTTCGAGTACCAGTGGTTCCGCGGCGAAGGGGCGCTCGAGGACGGCGGCCGGATCTCCGGGGCCACCTCGACCAGCCTCACTATCACCGACGCTTCGCCCGCCGACGCGGGCGATTACTTCGTCGAGGTGACCAATCCGCACGGCACGCGGGACAGCGAGGTGGCGCGCCTGATTATCGCGCCTGCGCCGACCGGCGTCCGGTTCGCGGATTTCGAGGATATCGAGCTGCCGTCTCCCAATGGAAGCGTCCTGTTCCAGGCGCCCAGTTTTTCCGGGTCGACCAATTTTCGCGTTACCTCTCCGAACCTTTCCCAGGTAACCGATGATGTCCCCGAAGGCAATTGGGGGGCGCAATCGCTCCTGGTCAACTTCAGCTTCGTCGAGGATCAGGATAATCCGTGGTTGCGTTTGACCACGTTCAACACGACCAACCTGGCGAATCCGATCATCCGTTTCGATCAATATTTTCGGTTTGACGTTTATACCAACCAGGACGTGTACCTGGCCTTCGGAGTTCGAGACAACGGTGCCGAGGGAGAGATCGGCGAGGACGGCGGCGCCGCCGGACCCATCGAATGGATCGGGGGCACGACCGACAACGAGCGGGAAGGCTTGACCGGCGACGTTCCGCCCCTGGGGCGGCTCGTGAGAGCCGGAGAGTGGACGTCGCTCTTCTTCAATATTCCGGAAGAGCCGCTCAAGGCCTTCACGGGGAACGCGACGCTCGATAACGTTCAGGGAACGCTGGAACATATCGCGATTGTTCCCGTGATCGACGAAGAGGGCGATTACTCCACCGATCCCTTCGAGATCTACTTCGACAACTTTGAAGTCACCGAGGTCGGTCCGCCGGACTTTGTGGGTCCCCCGCGCGTTGCCGCGAACCGTACTGCCGACGGCAACGTTCGCGTGCGGGTGACCGGGGAAGCCAATGCTTCGTTCGCCCTGGAGGTTTCAACGGACCTGGTGGATTGGGATCCGCTGACCACCATCGACGCCGACGGGGGCGGCGTTGCCGAGTATATTGAAGAGGACGTGGCCGGTTTCCCGCGCCGTTTCTACCGGGTCAATCTGGAGGACTGACACTTCCCGCCTTCCTTTCGAAAAAACCCCGCGCCGTGACGGCGCGGGGTTTTTTGCGTGCGGCTTTCCCGTTCGATCATTCCAGCGGTTTGGCCACGCGTCCGAGCTTCGTGTCCTTGAATTTGAAAAACGGTTGTTGCTGCTCGATCGCGATCATCTTGCAGTGCCGGACCAGCCGGTCGCAACTGATGACGTATTCACTGAGGATCATGCCCGTGGCCGCGTTCATTTCATGCCGGGCCACGGTTTCGTCGAGCTCTTTGCGAAAGGCCGCGCTGGTTTCCACGTAGGCGTCGCGCGCCCGCAGTATGGCCGCCCCTTTTTCGGGGAATTCGTTTCCTTCGGTGTCCATGGAGACCTCCACAGCCTGCAGGGTGCGTTCCGCTTTCTGATGAATGTCGAAGAGAGGGTCCACGATCTTCCGCTGCAACGCCTCGGACTGCCCGGTTTGCGACAGCCTCTGGGCGAGCTCCGCCATATTGGCGATGTGATCACCGATTCGTTCGAGGTCGCCCACGATGTGGTTCAGGTATTTGGCGAACAGGGCCTGGCGTCGTGACAGGTAACGCCGGGTCAGGGCGGCGAGGTAATTTTTGAAGGTGCCCTTGATCTCGTTGACCACCTCCTCGTTCATCCGAATCGTGCGCGCGGTGCTCTTGTCGAAGTCCTTGAGGAGTCCGCGCTCACACTCCAGGCTTTGGCGGCAGATCGACGCGCATCGTTTGAGCTCCTTGACAGCGGCCCGGAGGGCGTTTTCCGGGGTGGGGGTCAGCTCCGGTGCGAGGTGGGTCCCGGGGACGGATGGTTTTCCCGAAGGTGTCAGTTTCTCGATCGTCGCGGCGTAGAAGCCGACAAAGGGAAGCAGCAGGACCGCGGCGACGACCATGACGGCGGTGTGCAGGTTGGCGGTCTGGTGGATCAGGCTGTCCGCGGTCAGGGGAATGACCCGCAAAAACAGGGGCGCAGCGGCCAGGGCGAGCAGGGTGTTGAAGCTATTGAAAGCCAGATTCCCGAAGGCGGCGCGGCGCGCCTCGATTCGCGCGCCGATGCTGGCCAGCAACGCCGTCGCGGAAGTTCCCATATGGGCTCCGAGCACGAGCGGATAGACCTGCTGCAATTCGGTAAACACTCCCGCTGAAATCAGGACAAAACACATGCCGATGGTGGCGCCGCTGCTTTGGATGATCCCGGTGAACAAGCCGGCGGCCAGGATTCCCAGCAGCATTCCCGACCACGTGCTCCCGTCGACATGCTCCAGCCACGGCCTCATGGCATCCCGGTGGGGTTCGATGGCGTCGCTCATGATTTCCATGCCGAGAAAAAGTATTCCGATACCCAGAAAAGCCCGGCCGCCTTGCCGGATGCTTTCACGGGGCGCCGTCATGGACACCGCGAACCCGACGGCGATCGCGACGAAGGCCAGGTCGGTCAGGCGGAGAGAGACGACCTGCATCGAAAGGGTGGTGCCTATGTTGGCTCCGAACAGAATCGGCAGTGAACCGGCCAGGCGGATCAGTCCGGCATTCACGAGCCCGACGGTCATCACCGAGGCCGCGCTGCTGTGGATGAGGAAACCGAGCGTCGTACCCAGAGACAAGCCGGCGATCCGGTTGCGCGTCGCCAGTGCCAGAACGGCGCGCAGCCTTTCTCCGGCAACCGCCCGCAGTCCTCCCGTCATGATGTGGATGCCGAACAGGAACAGTGCCAGGCCGCCGCCTGTGATGAAAATCAGTGATAAAAGATCTTCCGCGGACATGGTGAAAGCACGGGACTCGGAGTGCTTAGGAAACGACCGCCTCCCGCTCCCGTTGATGGACGTTTAATTTCCGCGCTTTTTCAAGACCGAACCCGCGCGCGGTTTGAGGACCCGCGTTTCGCGCGGGCTCGAAGCCCGGGAAACCCTGCCGCAACCGTGAACGCCTCCGCGAACATTTATAATCCGCACTAATCTCCCGAATCACAAACAGGGAGCCCCGCCTCTTCCGTCGGCCGGGAATCGGGAGGCGGAGGCCGGGTGCCGTTTGAGCCGAGCCCGCGTGCGGCCGGCCCAGGTGATACCGGCCGGGTGTTGTTCCGACTTCACACTTGCCAAAGCCGGGCAGGCCTTTAGGTTGGCAGCCTTAATGGTTTTGCTTGCACGGGCCCGGGCCGACGACGATGCGAAGTTGAAATGCCGGGGACTGTCGGCTGCTCAGGTTTTGGGGCCGACTTTTCAGGTGTGACGCGAAATCCGGAACGTAAAGAGGTAAATGAAAATGAAGATAAGCGAAATTGAATCGTTGTTGGGTGAAGAGGCGAAGAGTCTCCTGGAGCATGAAAGCAAGACTTTTCCAAAAAAGAGTCTCTATCTGCCGGGACCGGACTTTGTGGACCGGGTGTATACCCAGACCGACCGGACGCCCCCGGTCCTGAGAAACCTGGCGCAGATCTTTAATCACGGCCGGCTCGGCGGAACCGGTTACCTTTCGATTCTGCCGGTCGACCAGGGAATCGAACATGCCGCCGGGGCCAGTTTCGCCCCGAATCCGGAGTACTTCGATCCGGAGAATATCGTCAAGCTGGCGATCGAAGGCGGTTGCAACGCCGTCGCCTCGACCCTCGGGGGACTGGGTGCCGTCGCCAGGAAGTACGCCCACAAGATTCCTTTTCTGGTGAAGCTCAATCACAACGAGCTGCTCAGTTATCCGAATACCTTCGACCAGATCTATTTCGGGCAGGTCGATCAGGCCTATGATATGGGCGCCGCGGCCGTGGGTTCGACTATCTATTTCGGGTCGCCCGAATCCCGGCGTCAGATCCAGGAGACCAGCGAAGCGTTTCAGCGCGCCCATGAACTGGGTATGGCCACCGTCCTGTGGTGCTACCTGCGCAACAACGCCTTCAAAACGGACCGGGACTACCACGAAAGCGCGGACCTGACCGGCCAGGCCAACCACCTGGGCGTCACGATTGAAGCGGATATTATCAAGCAGAAACTGCCCGTAAACAACGGTGGGTACAAGGCGGTCAAGTTCGGCAAGACGCATAAGGATGTGTACGACAAATTGACCACCGATCACCCGATCGACCTGACCCGTTACCAGGTTGCTTCCTGCTACATGGGTCGCGCCGGGCTTATCAACTCGGGCGGTGCGTCGGGCGAAGATGACTTCGCGGAGGCGGTCCGAACGGCGGTCATCAATAAGCGTGCCGGGGGCACGGGACTGATTTCCGGCCGCAAAGCGTTCCAGCGTCCGATGAAGGAAGGCGTCGAGCTGCTAAATAAGATCCAGGACGTTTACCTGTGCCAACAGGTGACGGTGGCCTGATCCGTCCGGGGCCGGCCGTCCCGGCGAGGTAGGGGCGGCGCCGGAACACGCATTGCGAGCGATGCGTGCCCGGCGCCCCGCTTTGCGCACCTATTTCACTCGCCAGGGACACTCCCCTCGTGGTACTGAAGCCTGCTAACATGCACCACGACTTTCTGGAGCAAATTATCGCGGTGACGTCCGAACTGACCGAGCGGCCGTCGTGGGACGAGTATTTCATGGCGACGGCCTTTCTGATCGCCTCGCGTTCGGTCTGCGGACGTCTCCACGTGGGCTGTGTCCTGGTTTCCGCGGGCGCCCGCCGAAACCGGATTATCGCCGCCGGCTACAATGGGTTTCTGCCGGGGACGCCTCACAGTTCGCGGGTTCGGGACGGTCACGAGCAGGGGACCGTCCACGCGGAACAGAACGCGATTGCCGATGCCGCCCGCCGCGGCAGCAGCGTCGAGGGAAGCACCGCCTACGTCACTCACTTCCCTTGCGTCAATTGCGCCAAGATTCTTGCCGGTGCCGGGATCGGCGCGATCAAGTACCGGCTCGACTACAATAACGATACGCTCACCGAAGAAATTCTCCGAGAAGCAGGGGTGGCGATGGAGAAGCTGTGATCCCGGAAATCCGTCGGCTTCCCGCAACCGGTGTCCAAAGAGCGGAATTGCACTCTTGATCCGGAAGCCTTGCGGGGGTATAGTCAGGGTAATCCATGAATGAGTCCAGAATCGCACAATCCAATCTGGTAGGATCCCTTCTGCTGGCGCACCCGGGATTGGACGACCCCAATTTCAAAAGATCCGTGATCCTTGTTTCGGCCCACTCGGCCGAGGATGGGGCGATGGGGGTGATATTGAACCGCCCTTTGGGCAAAACCCTGGGTGAATACGACGGCTCGTTGATGTACACCGGCCTGGCGGGCGTTCCGGTATACCAGGGCGGGCCGGTGCAGGCCGACCAGATTATCTTGTCGGCCTGGTCCTGGTCACACGAAAAGAAAGTCTTCAAGCTGTTTTTCGGCGTGGATGCGGATAAGGCGAAGGAGCTGCGCGACGACCAGGATATGGAACTGCGGGCGTTTCTCGGCTATTCCGGGTGGGGCAGCCGGCAGCTCGAAGGAGAACTCGCGGCGAATACCTGGGTGCTCGCCAATATCAACGGCGACGTCCTCAACGGGGGAGACGGTAACGACTTGTGGCGTTCCATCATGGGCGAGGTCAGTCCCGATCTCAAGCTGATGGCCGATGTCCCGGACGACCCGAGCCGGAACTAGTGCGAATGGTGCTCGGTTAAGGCGCTGTATCGAGAGTAGCTTAGGCTTCCAGCCTGAGACAACACGCTGGAAGCGTGTTCTAGTGTGCCCGGCATGGGCATGAACTAATCATATGAAATGTAATGATCGGGAAAAGTGGCAACAACCGTAGAGAAGGACAAGGCGGGTCCCGCGAGGGGCTCAGCACGAAAGCAGTCCGG